>JAJKIL010000096.1 GCA_021154515.1 Niastella sp.
GATAAGTTAAAAAGAAAGAGCCCTCTGCAATTGACAGAGGGCTCTTTCTTTAGATTATTTACTCCCCCTTTAGGGGGCTGGGGGTTATTGTTTGCTCAGCTTAAAGGTTTGATCTTTTACCTTTACAATGTACAAACCTTTTGGTGCAGTTACATCGATCGCAATAGCGTTGGCTCCAACAATAGAGAACTTAACCAACTGACCGGTAACACTGAATACTTTAATGTTGTTGGGAGTTAGGTCAGAAGAAGTAGCGCCGATCAGCTGTACTTCGCTGGTGAAAGGATTCGGAAATACTTTGGTTACAACACCAGAACCTTTTTTGCTGTTCACATACACCACTTTCGACATTTCGGTAAAACCATCATGATCGATCATTTTAAGACGATAATAATAAGCACCGGTGCCGGGAAGTGGGTCATTGAATGTATACTTTTTGGTATCCAGTGAAGTGCCGGCTGCAGTAACAGTTCCTACTGTTACGAAATTTTTACCATCAGCACTTCTTTGTACTTCATATTTGAAGCTGTTTTCTTCAAGGGCAGAAGTCCAGGTAATGTTAGCTTCAGATTCATTGTTCAAACGGCCATTTAAAGACGATAATTTAATAGGAAGTGAACCACCGGAACCAGCTTCGTATTTACATGTGTAATGAGTACCGTTGAGATCGAAGTCTACTTCAATATGTTGAACCGTATAAGTAGTGGCATAGGAGATAGTTGCCCCGCCGGAGTTGTCTAAAGGAGTAAAGTATACACCATTCAGATCAGGAACAGGCTGACCACCTATTTGGGCAGGTTGTACTAATGTTACCTTAGCCGCTGGGGTAACTATTGGCCCGTTACCAATAAATATTTTATAATAGGGATTAGTTCCAGGCACCAGGTAATACTTTGCTGCCATGGCAGCAGGGCATGGTGGGGTTGGATTGGTGTACGGTTGTGCTAAAACTGTAGTGGCATAGCACACTAATGCCATGATCAAGAGGTAAAACTTTTTCATACATACATTTATTTGGTTCAGAAAATAGAATACAATGCCTTGCCGCAGTTTGAAAAAACATACGGATAACGGTTAGCGACTTACCTCATGTAAGACCGCAAGGGCTTTAGACAGGAGTGGAACAGTTTGGGAGTAACAAAACCTAAACCGGTGGGATATACAAGGGATATGGATTGAATACAAAAAAGTTTCAAACAGGGAATATGCAACAGGTAGGAAATTCTAACAGATATTGGAAAATGACTACTAAGTCAGGGAGAAAAATCGACACAGTTGTTGTCGTACGTACCTTTATTTTAATAGGGGGTGGATATCGTGGCTAAGGTAATAATAAAATTTAGATTTCAAAATCATTTACGGGATTAAATTGTGATTGTGAGCGCATTGGGGTATTTACGAGTGGGGGTAGCCGATTTTCACTACACGGGTTATCGCCCTTTTAACAGAACAAAAGCATTTGGATTGCTTACTTTGCAAAACTTATTGCTAATTGAATGTATAAATTTATAATTTCTTTATTGCTGATAATCATATCCGTAAGTGCCCGTTCTCAACAAATAGAAGTGCCGCAGCTTATAGATATGCTCAACTGGACCCCTAAAAGGATCGATACCACCCTTAAAAAAGTTGGTTACCTTTTGATGCAAAAAGACGTTGATTCAACCAGTTCATTATTCCAGTATTCCTGGTTTGATAAGCAGGAGGATGGCAAAGCCGCAGTACGGTCTTTTATATTTGCCGACGCAGCAGTAAGGAACATGAAAAGCAGATTGATAACCTATCGTACTTATATAAAAGAAGAATACCAGCAAATAGCCGCCTGGCTATTGGCCAATAACTATCAGCGTACCGCGAAATTCGATTTCAAGGAAGCCCAGCATACCTTATACAGCAATGGCACCTTTACCATCAGGGTAAAAGTGATCACCACCGCATTGAAAGACGGAAGGAAGTTCATTGCTTATGAGCTGGAAATGGGGAAGTGAGTTGTCACTCACCACTGACTAGCGCAGCCTGTCCAGACTCTTCACCAGTTTCTCATCTCTACGAATTCCCCTCATAGCAAAGAATAACAGGATAGGGATAAAGATGGCAAATACGGCCGTGAGGTTATATGTTCCTTCGCCCGGAACAAACTTTTGGGTTTCGGCAAAGTATAATCCCAGGTTTAACAGCGATACTAACAGCGTTATTAAAACGATGCGCAATTGCATCTTCCTGTTCTTGTAAAGGAAAATGGCGATGAGGGAAGCAATGCCTACACCGGCGGTTAAGATAAGCAGCAGCAAATTGCTTTGCGCTGTTAACGATACAAACGCTTTCGGTTGATTATCCTTAATCAAATTGCCGCTATAGAACGAGAGCTTTATACTGCAAAAAGCGGCAGCCGCGGCCAGCAGTAACCAAACTGATTGTAGACGTTGGATCATGGGTTAATGTTTGAGGTGAATGGGGAATGGTGAATGGTCAATCGTGAATGGTGAATAGTACCCGATTTGCGAGCTTGATAATTAATTCGGAAATCGGAACTACGCGAGATTATTCACCATTGACCATTCACCATTGACCTATCCTAATTCAGGATATAACGGGAACTGTTTCATGAAGGCATATACATCATTCTTTACAGCGGTGATGGTAGCTTCATTATCAATATCCATTAATACTTTATCGATCATGCTTACTACTGTTTCCATATGTCCTTCATTCATACCCCGGGTAGTAATGGCAGGAACACCTACGCGGATACCACTGGTAACAAACGGGCTTTTATCATCGAAAGGCACCGCATTTTTGTTAAGCGTAATGTGTGCTTTATCGAGCGTTTCCTGTGCTTTTTTACCGGTGATGTTCTTGTTACGCAGGTCAATCAGCATTAAATGGTTATCGGTACCATTGCTAATGAGGTTGTAGCCGCGTTTAACAAAAGACGCCGCCATGGCCTGGGCATTCTTAATGATCTGCTCGCCATAAGTTTTGAACTCATCGGTGAGAATTTCACCAAAAGCTACAGCTTTAGCAGCGATCACATGCTCCAGCGGTCCGCCCTGCATACCAGGGAAAACGGCCAGGTCGAGACAGGAGCTCATGGAGCGGATATTGCCTTTTGGGTCTTTAATACCCAGCGGGTTATCGAAGTCATGACGCAGCATGATGATACCGCCGCGGGGACCGCGCAATGTTTTATGGGTAGTAGAGGTTACAATATGACAATGGTCAAAAGGATCGTTGAGCAAACCTTTAGCAATCAAACCGGCCGGGTGGGCGATATCGGCCATCACCAGGGCGCCAATTTCATCGGCTACGGCGCGAATGCGTTTATAATCCCAGTCGCGGCTGTAGGCAGAAGCGCCGCAAATGATCATTTTGGGTTTTTCTTTTCTGGCAATAGACTCCAGTTGGTCATAATCAACCAAACCGGTTTCTTTATGCACTCCGTACGACAGCGCCTGGTAGTTTTTACCGCTGAAGTTGGCGGGGCTGCCATGGGTAAGGTGACCACCCATACTCAAATCGAGACCCAGGATCTTGTCGCCTGGTTTTAAACAGGCTAAGAATACAGCTACATTTGCCTGGGCGCCAGCGTGAGGCTGCACATTGGCCCAGCTGGCATTGAAGACCTTTTTCAGGCGCTCGATAGCCAGCGTTTCAATTTCATCTACCACTTCACAACCACCATAATAGCGTTTGCCGGGATAGCCTTCTGCATATTTGTTGGTGGGGACAGTGCCCATGGCCTGCATTACCTGGTATGATGTAAAATTTTCGGAAGCAATGAGTTCTATACCATTTCTTTGACGTTCCAGTTCTTTCCTGAGAAGGTCAAAAACAAGCGTGTCTTTTTGCATGGCGCAAATATACAGCGGTTTGGGGAGTTAACGGAGTTGAAAAGTTGACAAGTTAACCAGGAAAAGGCAGAAGGCAGAAAGAATGCCCGCGGCGCAAGATCGGTATTAATCCCGAAGTACGCGAGCCATGTTTGCCGTTTGCCGTCTGCCGTTTGCCGGGTTAAGCTTAAGGCATCTTTTAAGCTAACAAACGCTAATAAAATAATTTTTACTATTTTCACGGCTTTGAAAAAAAACAAACGACTTGTTTTTCAAGTTATAACAGTGCTTAGCGGCCTAGAAAAGAAAGTAGCAGATAAATAAATAAGCATGGATTTCACCGCCTGTTGGCGGAATGGCTGAAAAGCAAATATTTTTCAAATGAAAGCAATCATTCCCGTAGCTGGTGCAGGCACAAAACTGCGACCACATACGTATACACAACCCAAGGCACTTATACCCCTGGCCGGCAAAACTATACTTAGTATCACTGTTGACCAGCTGCGCGATGCAGGTATCAGTGAATTTGTTTTCATTGTAGGGTACCTGGGCGATAAAATACAGGATTACGTAAAAGAGAAATATCCCGAACTGAAAGCCTGGTTTGTTACCCAGAGCGAACGACATGGTATTGGCCATGCCATTCAATTAACCAAAGACATTGTAGGCGACGATGAGATGTTCATTGTGCTGGGCGATACCATATGCGAATATGATGTAAAGGAATTGCTCGATATGCCCTGTTCGGCACTGGGTGTAAAACGGGTTGATGATCCCCGCGATTTCGGGGTGGCCGAACTGGGAGAAGATGGATACATTACCCGGGTGGTAGAAAAACCGCAGATCCCCAAGTCGAATATGGCGCTGGTGGGCATTTACCGCATCAAAGAAACTTCCTTCCTGTTCAATTGCCTGGAAAGCAATATCATGAACCAGGTTATGAGCCGCGGCGAATTTAGCATAACAGATGCACTGCAATGCATGATCCAGAATGGCGCCCGGTTTCAGCCATTCAAGGTGCAGAACTGGTTCGATTGCGGTAAGAAGGATACCTTACTGGAGTCGAACGCCACTTTGCTAAAAAAGTTTGGCGGAATTATTTCACCAGAGCACAATTTCGAAAATACCATCATCATCCCCCCCGTAAGCGTGGCCGAAGGTTGCGATATCAAGAACTCTATTGTTGGGCCCAATGTTACCATTGGCGAAAAGACCACCATCAATTATTCAATAATTAAAGATTCTATTATTGGTTCATTTGCAGACCTCTACGATATAGTATTAACCAATTCTCTCATTGGTAGTGATACGGAAGTAAAAGGTGAAAGCCGCAGTTTGAATATTGGGGATAATACTGAAATAGATCTGGGCGAAAGCTGATAAAATATTTCAGCGTAAAAACCAACTTAACTGGGTAAATTTTGAGTACCTTCAAGCAGGAATGCAACATAATGTACGCGCATTGTGTCTTTATGATTGGTCCCGGTTGAAAACTTAATGGCAGCTGATGTTTGGTTTTGCCAACCTTTTAAACACTAATTTTTATGAGAGGTAAAAAGAATTACCTGTTATTAGCAGCGTTGTTGCCTCTTTCACTGCTAACCAAAGCTAACGGCGATAACGGTACTCGTAAATCTACAGAGCCTGTATTACAGGGTTGCGTAGCTGATGCATGTACCAAAAAGCCAGTACAAGGCGTAACTATTTCTATTTCCACTTCAAAAGGACAGGAGAAGAAAGAATTCACTACCGATGCATCGGGCAAATTTAATGTGCCACAAATGCCGGTAGGCGAGGTGATTATTATCCTGGAGAAGAAAGGATATAAAACTTATCGCCGCGAAGGCATCATTATTAAAGAAGGTGTTTCCCTTAAAATGAGTTTCGATATCACCAATATACCACTGGAAGGTGAAAGCGATGTTTTCCATCCCTTCTTCCGGATGATGGAAGGATGATGGGTAAAAAGACATTATAAAAAGAGAGGCCACTTCATATGAGTGGCCTCTTTTTATTTAAGAACTTTTTTCGTGAATGGTGAATCGTGAATGGTGAATAGCTCGCTCATTTTGAGCTTTCCCATTATTTCGTAATTCCCAAATCTCGGACACCATTGACCATTGACCATTCACCATTCACGTTCCTGATGGTTGATTGTCATTTTACCATCTTGTTTTTTTATGGCTATATTCTTTTTCTTAAAGTACCTGTTGTATTTATCAGTAACTGATTGCGGTTGTTTTTTATCGTTGATGAACAGATCGCCCGATTTATATTCGATACTGTAATCTTCTTTCGTGTTTAACAAGCCATCTTTCTCCATTTCGTATATCATTTCCTGGTAGCCTTTCATTTCGGCCGCGGTTTTCCCAACTTCTTCCCGGGCTTTATCCATATCTTTTTGGAAATCGAATTTCTGATCCTTCATTTCTTCCCTTACCCGGGCCATTTCTTTTTTGGCGTTGTCCAGTGCTTTTTGAACATCGTCCCTGCTATGCCGCTGTGCCTCTTTCAACTCTTCTTTCCATTCTTCGTTCCTGAGCGCCTTATCAACCTCCTTTCTGGCATGTTCAATTTCCCGTTTGAGATCTTCTTTATTTACACCTTTTACATCTTCGAGCGACTGGTCCAGGTCCCGTTGAATTTTATCGAAATCGATCTTACGAAGCGATTCCTCAACCTGGCGGTGCATCTTCTCCACATCTATGCGTTTTACCGCTTCATCAACCTGTTGCTGTATTTTGTCAAAATCTATTTTGTCGATCGATTCTTCCACCTGTTTGGAAATGGCATCCCAGTCCTTGTCTTTCATTTGCTGCAGTGTTTCTTTGGCTTCATCCAGCTGGCGTAATTCTTTATCCAGGTCGCGGTCATTGCCATCTTCCCTGGTTATTTTATTTCTTTTTTGGGTAGGTATGGTGTCGGTGGTGTGGTTAGTAATGTGGAATACATCCCGATAGCCATCGGGAGCCGGTGTTTGTTTCGGTCCGCCGGTAAAGGCCAGCAGCGTAACAACACTACCCACCAGCGCCAGGGAGCCCCAGCGGAAACAAGGTTGATTCAATTTCATGGTTGTTTATTGTTTAGATTGACCAATTACGATGTCTTTCGTATAAAAGTACGATAGATTTCGTAAAATGTTGCATGAGGGGTGAATTTTTAGTTGTTCAATGGAAATGAATGGGCTATTTCCCATACCTGCCCGTTATGATGCAGCAGGGCAATGGCACTGGCCGTAAAAGATGCCTCATAGTTTATTTGTTGAAAATGCTGCCAGGCCAGGGGAAAATCTTTTGTATGCAGGTCGCGGTTGGCAATGGTAACATGGGGGTGAAAGGGGCGTTCTTCTTTTTTAATGGGGAAGCGGTTGCTTTGTAACAGGGTTGTTTCAAGGGCGGTTCTCAATTCATTTAATCGTTCGCCGGGCAATACATCAACATATATTACCCGGGGTTTAAAGGCCGCAAAGTTTTTTAAATGAATAGGAAAGCCCTGTTGTTGGGCGGCAAAAGGAAGTAATAGTTCCTGCATCTCAGCCTGTAAAGGATCGGGCATTTCGAAAGGCGCAATGAGCGTAATATGCGCCGGCGATTTCAAGGCCACTTTACACTTAAAATGGTCACGCATGTAATGCTTCCATTGTAATACCTGTTGGTTAATATTATCGGGTGCAACTATGGCTATAAAGTGAAGCATGGTGAATGGTGAATCGTGAATGGTGAATGGCTCGCTCAATTTGAGCTTTCCAATTAATTCGTAATTCTCAAATGTCGGAAACTATTCACCATTGACCATTGGCCATTCACGATTTTCTAAACGCCCATCTTATCATTTCCTTCCAGGTAACTTTCTTCCCATACATCAATATGCCGGTGCGATAAATTTTAGCGGTTAACCAGGCAAAGAGCAGAAAGCCCAATACCAGTAACAGCATGGAAGTAATTAACTGGCTGGCGGGCACATCGTACATAATACGGCCCATCATCACCACAGGCGATGTAAGCGGAAATAAGCTGCCGAAAATAACCAGGGGTGAGTTGGGTTCAGAAATAGCTTTGGTCATAATAACGAAGCCCAGAATGATCGGCATCATGATAGGGAATACCATCTGTTGCGCTTCCTGCTGGTCATCACTCACCACACTGCCTACCGCAGCAAAAAGGGAAGCATATAAAAGAAAACCGCCAAGGAAATAGAATATAAAGCAACCAATGATCAATACCCAGGGAACGGAATGCAAACCAGTGCGCATGGTTTCCATCATGCCTGCTGCGCCGGCCACATTAGCGCCTGGTCCGGCCTGGGGTATAGCGCTTACATCGAGTCCGGGAATAAAGAAAGGCAGTATAAATTGTAATCCGGCAATAAGCAATATCCAGATGGCGAATTGGGTAAGACCTACGGCGCCAATGCCAATGATCTTGCCCATCATTAACTGGAATGGTTTAACGGAACTTACCATTACTTCGGCAATGCGGCTTATTTTTTCTTCCATTACACCGCGCATTACCATGGTGCCATAGATCAGCATGATAATGTAAATGAGCATACCGCAAAAGAACGCCACACCCGATGCCACGCCGGCCACGCTTTTCTTTTCTTCCTTACCGTTTTTCAGCTTGTTTTCAATAGATACATCAGATTGAATAGAACGGTACTGGTCACGGGTAATATTTACCGATTGCAGCCTTTTCAGCTCAATGGCATTATTAATAGTTCTTTCAACCTTACTTTTAAAATTAACAGATACCGGTGATTGGCTGTACAGCTGAATGTTACCGGCAGCCTGGGTAATATTCATGGGCGGAATGAATAAGAAATAGTCATAGCCCATTTTTTTAAAGTTTTCTTTTACCGAGTCAGGCGATTGCCCGGTGATAAATTCATATTGTGACCCGTCGTTTTTGGCGTTCTCCACTTTACCATTGAACAGGTTAGCCTGATCAATGACCGCGATCTTGTTTTTTTCACTGCTACCACTCATCCCAATGGCAATAATGGCCGCATAAAATGCTACAATAATAATGGGAACCAGGATGGTCGTATACACAAATGATTTTTTCTTAACCCGTACCAGGTATTCACGTTGTATTACGAGTAATATTTTGTTCATGACAATATCGTATTAAGCAGTTACGGTTTCAAATTGACGGGCGAGGGGAGTGCCATGCACCAGTTTTATAAATATGTCGTTCAACGAAGGCAGTATTTCCTGAAAGGAATTGATGCCCACCTGTTTTGCCAGGTAATATTGCAGTACATCGTTGCTGCGGTAACCTTCTTTGATCTTTAGTATCTGTTGATTGGCATTTTGACCGATGATCTCAAAAGGGGCGTCGGTTACCGGCGGATAGTCATCGAGCCCAATGGAAAAAATAGCTTCCTTGAACTGTTGTTTAACGCCGCTTACCGTTCCATCGAGTATTTTTTGTCCTTTATTTACAAGAATGATGTGGTCGCATATTTCTTCCACCTGCTCCATCCGGTGCGTACTGAAAATAATGCTGGCGCCTTTCTGGGCGAGGTTATAAATTTCTTCTTTAATAAGATTGGAATTAACCGGGTCGAGCCCGCTGAAGGGTTCATCGAGGATGATGAGTTTGGGATCATTCAAAACGGTGGTAACAAACTGCAGTTTCTGTTGCATCCCCTTGCTCAGGTCTTCCACTCTTTTGTTCCACCAGCTTTCCATTTCAAATTTTATAAACCAGTGTTTTACCCGCTCCAGGGCGGTTGCCCTGCTAAGGCCTTTCAACCGGGCCAGGTAAATGGCCTGGTCGCCGATCTTCATTTTTTTATACAATCCTTTTTCTTCGGGCATATAACCTATAAAAGCATTGTCCTTATCTGGATTGAACGATTGCCCATCGAAGATGATATCGCCCTCGTCGGGGAACAGTATGCCGGTTATCATTCTGATAAGCGTTGTTTTGCCGGCTCCGTTTGGGCCCAGTAAACCGAAGATGCTTCCGGGGGCCAGGGAAAAACTGATATCATCTACCGCTTTCTGCGAAGTATAATATTTTTTAAGATGTTTAACGTCCAATCTATTCATGGTGTGCAAGCTTTTGAGGGGAAGTCTGATACTTAAGGTAACGAAACAGTTAATTAGTAGCAAAAAAATCATAATTGTTACAGACGCATACTATATTTATGCAATTTCAATTCAAAATAGCAGCATGAAACGACTGATAGTAGCAGGTAGTGTATTTATTGCGATAGGTATTATTTGCAGCAGCTGGGGTTTCCTGGGCCACCGTACCATTCATCAACTGGCAGTATACGAGTTACCACCATCGATGCGTATGTTCTTTCATCATTATATGAGTGAGATCGTAAAGCAATCAGTGCGGCCCGATCAGCGGCGAAACCAGGACAAGGAAGAAGCGCCCAAACATTATATTGACCTGGAACTGTATGGTGATTCTGCCGCCTGGAAGATGCCCCTGAAATGGGAAGATGCGTTAAAGAAATATGGTAAAGACAGTTTATCCCATTGCGGTTATGTACCTTATTATGTGATAACCATGAAGGACAGGCTTACCGCCGCATTTCGCAGTGGAAACAAAGACAGCATTCTTTTTTATGCCATTGACCTGGGCCATTATATAAGTGATGCGCATGTACCCTTGCATGTATCGGAGAACTATGACGGGCAAATGACCGGACAAAAAGGATTGCACAGTTTATGGGAGTCAATGATCCCCGAAATAGAAATTCAGCAATACGATTTGCGCAGCAAGCACAAGGCGCATTACCTGAAGCATCCGGAAAGAAATATCTGGAAGGCGATCCGCCAGTCACAAAAGTTATTACATGATGTATTTGAACAAGAGAAAGAAGTAACCAAATCATTTACAGAAGGGGAGAAGTACCGTGTGCAAATGCGCAATGGCAGGGAAAGTAAAAGTTATACGTCTGCATTTGCTAAAGCATATAGTGCCAAACTGGGTAAAACCATCAATGAGCGCATGATCAGTTCTGCCAACCTGGTAGCTGACTTCTGGTATACAAGCTGGGTTGATGCCGGTTGCCCTGATTTGAACAAGGCATTTCAATCATCGGAAACAGACAAAGAAAAAGAAGCATTGAAAACAGAGTATGATGCGTTTAAGAAGAACAAATTGTTAGAGAAGAAATTATTAATATCAAGACAGGGATATGATAAAGAAGATTAGTGATAGGGTTGACGAGTTGACAAGTTAACAAGATTGCATTTGGGGAAATGGGGAGTAAATTCAACATAAGTTTATTAGTTATTAAGTTCATAAGTTATTGAGTTCTTAAAGCAGCAACAAAAGAACTCAATAACTTAAAAACTTACAAACTGAAACCAGCTATACAAACAATTGTTATTATAACAATACATCAAGCTTCCAATAATGCCATTATATTAGAAGCAACTTTTTCCCCGTCCATAGCGGCGCTCACAATACCACCGGCATAACCGGCGCCTTCGCCACAAGGGAAAAGCATTTTTATTTGCGGGTGTTGGGTTGTTTCCGCATCGCGGGGAATGCGAACCGGCGAAGAAGTTCTTGACTCGGTAGCCACCAGTACCGCTTCATTGGTAAAATATCCTCTCATTTTTTTTCCGAATTCAATAAAGGCTTGTTGCAACGATTCCGCAACAAAGGACGGTAGCACTTCATTCAATGAGGCGGCACTAATACCAGGTAAATACGAACAATCGGGTAGTGAAGCAGACTGCTTCCCCTGCGTAAAATCTACCATACGTTGAGCGGGCGCTACAAATTTGCCACCACCATATTGAAAGGCTTTACGTTCAACAGCTTGTTGAAAATACATGCCCGCTAAGGGAGTAGGTTTCTTTTGAAATTGGATAAAATCTTTC
This sequence comes from Niastella sp., assembly GCA_021154515.1. Classification (GTDB taxonomy): domain Bacteria; phylum Bacteroidota; class Bacteroidia; order Chitinophagales; family Chitinophagaceae; genus Niastella. The sequence continues at coordinate 11,686 of JAJKIL010000096.1, forward strand.
ACCTCAACAGCAGTGACAATGCCCGAGTTGGCAAAGGGATTATTCCGTTTACTGGGCGACCAGCCGTTCACAACCAGTTCGCCTTCACTGGTAGCTGCGGGTGCAATGATGCCACCGGGACACATACAAAAGGAAAATACACCTCTGTCATTTACCTGTTGTACCAGGCTGTAAGATGCAGGTGGCAAAAAATCATCGCGGTGTTGTCCTGGAGCACAATGATATTGTATAGTATCGATAATGCTTTGTGGATGTTCTACACGTACGCCAAGTGCAAAAGGTTTTGCTTCAATAAGAATACTTTTACTATGAAGCAATTCAAAAATATCTCTGGCAGAGTGGCCGGTAGCCAAGATCACTGCATTTGCATTGAAGGTATCACCACTGGCAGTTTTAACACCATAAATGCTATTGTCCTTTATTAAGAAGTCAGTTACTTTTTGTTCAAATAAGAAAACTCCACCACTGGCAAGGATCTGTTCCCTTATAGCAGTGATGATCTCAGGTAATTTATTGGTGCCTATATGCGGATGTGCTTCGTACAGGATCTTTTCCTGTGCGCCAAATTGCACCAGTATATTTAATATACGCTCTACATCGCCACGCTTGGTACTGCGGGTATATAATTTACCATCACTATATGTACCGGCACCACCTTCACCATAGCAGTAATTGCTTTCCGGGTTTACAATGCCTTCTTTGTTTAAAGCGGCCAGGTCTCTGCGGCGGGCCCTTACATCTTTACCTCTTTCGAGCAGGATCGGTTTAATGCCCTGCTCAATCAGTTTAAGCGCAGCAAACAAGCCGGCAGGGCCTGCCCCTACAATGATCACCTGTTGAGTAGCCTTTGCAACATCCTGCAGCAAGAGATTTTTAACAGTTCGTTGGGTGAAGGGTTCATTTACAAATACAGTGATCGTCAACATGATCCATGCCTGACGCCCTCTGGCGTCAATAGATCTTTTAACAACCTGGAAACCGGTAATGGCAGAAGCTGACAGTCCTAAACTTTGTGCAGCATATTGTTGTATTACAGATTCGTTGGCAGCTTCGGAAGGAAGAAGCTTTAAAGTGATTCGTTGTTGCATAGTGTTAGGTAGTTAACCTAAAAATTATTTCAGCAAAGGTAGTAAGTTACGATTCACAAAAGTGTTCCACGATGTATTAGAAAGGAATTAAAGAAGGATTCGTTACTAAAACGGATTGCTAATGCAGTACAGCCATTTAGCTTTTTGTAATCATTAAAAGGAAAGTTTATTTTTTACGTTTTATAGAGGGAGAAGGTAATTATTTATAAATGAATTGGATTAACACTATAGGCTGTAAAATTATACCGCTATGTGTTATTGCTTTTATAAAAATACCTGAATACCTTGAGCCCTTTGTGCTTACAAGTGTTATCTGGTATTGGTGTACTTAATGCTAATGCAGTAAAAAGTTAATCTATAACCTTTTTTCAGTTAATGCAATGGTGTAAGTGTTTTTTTATTTTGATAGGGAAAGAAAAAAAAGGAGATTAATATTTCCTGCATTTCAAATTATTTGTACCTTCAATAGCATCCAATAAATAATATGAAGGAAGAATTGTTTGATATTACTGCGTTGTTGTCTTTCTTCATTAGCATTCCCTGCAAAACCAACACAATAAAATCCGTTCAATGTAAACCAGGAGCTTCACGGTCACGGTCGGCAGGCTCGAACAATAAAAAAATTTCCCGGGCATATAATAAGTTAATGAACGCTGCTAATAATGGTAGTGTCGCAAAAGTACGCAGCACAGGCTGTCTAATGTTGAACATATGGAGTGCTGTTTTTTGCGATTCATCGTTTGTATTAGCCAGTGTTCACAGGTTGGAACAGTAACTAAAAATCTGCGCATAATAATTGCATTGGAGAGTTATTGATGGGAATTATTTTGACAGTAAAAAATAAAATAAAATAATAAGTCAGGCCAGGCGTAGAATTGTCAAAAACTAGTGAATAAAAAATTTTTTTTTCAAAAAGAAAATTTGATATTCGTCGCCCTTTTTAAGTTTCTGAGATTCCCCAACTTTCCTGTGAAGTCAGATGAACGTGCATAATAAAAGATGAATAGCAACTTAACTCAACATAAAAAAACTGCTTCTAGTATAATGGCTAAGACGTCCGAAAAAGTTTGGAGTAACTGTTTGGAAATAATCAAGGATATTGTTGAGTGGCAACATTTCAAAACCTGGTTTGAACCAATTAAACCAGTAGAGTTGAGAGACAATATACTTATCATTCAGGTTCCGAGTCAATTCTTTTATGAATACCTGGAAGAGCATTATGTAAATCTGTTGGCGAAAACATTAAGAAGGGTTTTGGGTAAGGAAGCCAGATTAGAATATC
>JAJKIL010000097.1 GCA_021154515.1 Niastella sp.
TACTAATTTGTTCGTAAAATAGTTTAATTTAGTAAGAACCAAGTATATGAAGAAAGTAAGTTATTCCGTATTAATTGTGTTATTAATTAGCCTGGTTATGGCCGGTTGCAGTTCCGGTAATCGCATCGCAGGTGGCGGTTCGTCCAAAAAATGCGGTTGTGGTTTAAACAGGGGATTTGTAGGTTATTAAAGCCGATGTGAAATGAAAAACTCTAATCGCGATTTGCTCATTCTGGTAAAGGAAGCTTATACAAACCAGGAAGCCATGCAATATGAGCTTCAGCAATTGAATACGCTATTAGGGGATTTTGAAACACTGGAAAGCTTTTGCCTGGCGCACGAAGTTTTCGATTTGCAGAAATATCGCATCCTTACAAAAAAGGCCCAATTACAAAAGATAATAGAAAAAGATACTTTAAAGCCTTTTGTATTTATCTGCAACAAAAATTAACTGGTTGTACTTATAATAAAAAAGCGAGATAAAGGAAAACCCTTTATCTCGCTTTGCTTTTATAGCTGCTTAACTTAATTTCTTTAAGGCATTTCTGAGCTGGTCTATCATTTCGCCAATCTCCTCTTTTTTGCAGGTACCCACGCTTAAGCGGTACCAGGGAGATGAGTTGTCGGCCCCAAACGCATAAAAGGGAACCACGGCCAGTTTTGCTTCGTTCAACAAATAAGCGGTAACATCGCTTTGCTGTGTCAGTTGATTGCCAGTGGCCGTTTTTTTGCCAACCAGGTCAATTTTTATAGTGAGGTATATGGCAGCCTGCGGGGCAATGGCGTCAACGGAAAAACCTTCTTTTTTCAATTGCTGCAAACCATTGTAAATATCCCGCAAACGCACTTCTACTTCCCCTTTAAAATGCTTCAGATAATTATCAATCGCCTCTTTATTGTACATAAAGCGGGCAACAGCCTTTTGTTCGGCCATTGGCGCCCAGGAACCAATATGGCTCATGATCGCTTTCATTTTATCGAGAATAACCTGCGGACCAAACGCCCAGCCCACGCGTACCCCGGTAGCGGCAAAACACTTACTGATGGCATCAATAAAGATCGTGTAGGGCTGCATGGCAGGTCTAAGCGATACGGGATTATAGTGTTCAATATCTCCAAACGTAAGCTGCCAGTACATTTGATCGTACATCACATACAACTTCTTTTCATTATCACCCCGGCGGCTGTTTTCTTCCAGCACCATATCGCAAATGGCTTCCAGGTCGTGTTTGGTAAAAGTGGTGCCGGTAGGGTTTTGCGGCGAACACAAAGCCAGTAAGGTAGCGCCCTTTAAATGGGGCTTTATATCTTTGGCAATGGGCATAAAGTTGTTTTCGGCCCGGGCTTCTACCACTACATGTTCTGCGCCTATAAAGTGCGTATAATGGTTATTGTTCCAGGAGGGAACTGCATAAATTACCTTATCTTCCTTATCGCAAATGGCGCGATACAGCGAATAGATAAGCGGCCGGCCGCCACAGGATACCAGTATTTCGGAAGCTTTATAGCTGAGCTGTTCCCGTTCTTTCAGGAAGTGAGCAATCGCCTCCCGCAGGTCGAGGTTACCCTCTGCGGCGGGATAATTGGTAAAATGTTCCCGGTAGGCCTTAATGATCTCTTCTTCCAGTTCTTTGGGAATAGGGAATATAGCAGGATCAAAATCACCGACAGTAAAGTTATAGATCCTTTCTCCCGCACGGATCTTATCGCGTATTTCGCCGCCCAGTTTTACAATTTCCGACCCAATTAAAGTTTCTGCAAGATGGCTAAGTTTCATCTGTAAATATTATAATGCAAAAATAGCCTATCGCTGCCAATTAGGGGATGTAAACAGGCTATCCACTCTATAACATCTAACTTTTCGCCTATGTTAACATGTATATCCCGTTACCTTTGCAAGGATTTAACAACTTAAGCGTTTTAATTTTCAATAATTCAGGTATTTTTCTGTTATTGCAATACTATGAAAAGACTTTTATCGCTGGCTATCCTGTTGATAAGCTGTATGTTAACTGAGGCACAATCGGGTTATAACATTCCTATTACGTTAAAGCCTTATAAGAATACCTACGTTTATCTGGGTTATTATTATGGCAGGTTAAAAGCCCTGGCCGATTCCACCATGCTGGATGAGAATGGCAAAGGCGTATTTTCGGGAAAGGAACCGTTGCCAGGCGGTATTTACTTTATTGTTTCTCCCCATAAAGAGATCCTGTTCGAGCTGCTGATAGATAAACAACAACAGTTTTCCATCGCCGCCGACTCGGCCTCCCTGCCCAATAATGTTGTTTTTACGGGTTCGCAGGAAAACAACCTCTTCCATTTGTATACCCGGTTCACCAACCAGATAGGCAACGAGATCAATAAAACCAATACAGAATTAAAGGCGGCAAAGACCGCAAAAGATTCTACGAAGCTGAAAACCCGCTTAAAATGGTTGACCGATAAAATGCAATTGTACCGTGATAGCATGGTGGCTAAAAATTCCAATTCATTTTTATCGGCTCTGTTTCAGGCAATGAAAGAACCGGTGATACCACCAGGGGCCAAACATCCGGGCGGAAAATATGACTCGCTCTTCGCATATAAATATTTTAAATCACATTACTGGGATGGTGTTTCCTTCGATGACGGAAGACTGGTACGAACTCCCTTCTTTGAAGCAAAGCTGGAAAAATATTATAAAGAACTGGTAGTGCCGAACCCCGATTCAATAATCGCGGAAGTAGACCACATGTTACTGTATTCAAGAAGCAGCACCGAGATGTTTAAATTCCTGATGGTGCATTTTGTACAGAAATACATAAATCCTGAATACATGGGTCAGGACGCCGTATTTGTTCACCTGTTTGAAAAATACATCAATACCGGCCAGGCCGACTTCTTTACCCAACAGTATAAAGATTATACCTTCAAAAGGGCTTACAGCATGATGGCTAACCTGATTGGGCAACCGGCCGCGCCACTTGACCTGGTTGATACGCTCGACAAACCGGCCCCCCTGCATAATTTAAAAAGCAATTTTGTAGTGATCTGTTTCTGGGATCCTACCTGCAGCCATTGTAAAGAAACCGTACCCAAAGTTGATTCGATCTATAAAGCCAAATGGAAAAATGAAGGAGTTGCTTTATACGGCGTAATGGTAGATGGTGGCAAAGAGAACTGGAAAAAATTCATCAACGATAATAAGCTCACCGGCTGGACGCATGCGTATCAGTTACCTTCCCAGCAAAAAGAAGAGGAAGCGGCAAACAAACCTAATTATCGTCAGCTTTATGATGTGTACCAAACGCCTATTTTATATTTGCTCGATAAAGACAAAAACATCATAGCCAAAAAGCTCAGCTACCAGCAACTGGATGAGGTGATTGATCTTAAACTAAAAACTAAAAAATCTAACTAGCATTATGACTGTTATCAGTAAAGCGGCTGTTGCTACATTATTGATCTTCATGACTGCGGCTGCAAACGCTCAGGTATTGTTTACCTACGGCGGCAAAGCGGTTACAAAGAATGAATTTCTAAAGGCCTACAACAAGAATAATTCGGACACCAAGCCAACCGATCAGTCGTACCACGATTACCTGGAACTGTACATTCGCTTCAAGCTGAAAGTACAGGCAGCGCTTGATAAAAAAATGGATACCCTGTCTAACCAGCAGGCAGAAGTGAGCAGCTTTCGAAACCAGATACTGGATGGCTATGTACGCGACGAGGGCAGTATCAATGACCTTACTACCGAAGCCATTGTTCGCAGCAAAAAAGACATCCATGTTGCCCACATCTTTGTGGCTGCCGGAAAAAATGCAACGCTTGATGATATAAAGAAAGCGCAGGATAAGATCAATGCCGCTTATAGCGAATTGCAGAAAGGCCAGGATTTTGGAAAAGTAGCCACACAGTATTCTGAAGATGCTACCGTTTCAGAAAATAAAGGCGATATCGGGTACATAACCTCGTTGGTGTTACCATACGAACTGGAAAACGCAGTGTACAGCACCCCGGTTAATAAATACACAGCAGCTATTCGCAGTAAAGCAGGGTTTCACATTTTCAAAAACCTGGGCGAAAGAGAAGGCCAGGGCAGAATGAAAGTGGCGCAAATATTACTGGCATTTCCGCCCGACGCCACCGAAGCGCAAAAAGAAACGATCAAAAAAAGAGCCGATTCCATTTATAACGTATTGACTAGTGGCAGCGATTTTAAAGTACTGGTAACCAGGTTCAGCAACGATAACATCTCCTGGCAGGCAGGGGGTGAAATGATGGAGTTTGGCGTTGGACAATACGAACTGCCATTTGAAAATGCCGCATTTGCCCTTAAAAAAGATGGCGAGATCAGCAAGCCGGTATTAAGCAGTTTTGGCTATCACATTATAAAAAGGCTGGCGTACAAACCTGCCACCGGCGATACTGCCAATAACCAGTTGCGCGACGAAATGAAGCAACGAATAGTGGCAACCGACCGGCTGGAAGTATCACAAAAAATGTTGCTGAAAAAAGTATTTCAGGTAACCGGGTTTAAAAAGAATAATGTAAACGAGCAACACCTGTTTGTAATAGCCGATAGTGTTTTAGATAATAAACGCATACCCGTTTTTGCAGATGTTACCCTTAAAACACCGTTATTCTCCTTCACTAAAAAAACAGTTACCGTAAAAGATTTTCAGGCTTACCTGGAAACGTTACGTAACTATGAAAATATGAAGGCTGGTAAAACCAGGGCGCAAATGTTACAGGAGTTTACTGAAGTAAGCGCTTTCGATTACTACCGCCAACACCTGGAAGAATTCAATAAAGACTTTAAGGATCAGTTGAACGAGTTTAAAGAAGGAAACCTGTTGTTCGAAATTATGCAACGCAACATCTGGGATCCTGCTTCCATTGATTCTGCCGGGTTGCGCAACTACTACAATGCCCATAAAGACAAATACTGGTGGGAAAGCAGCGCCGATGCAATTATTCTTACTGCCACCAACCAGGAGGCATCGGAAGAGTATAGAACAAAAATTAAAGACAACTATAAGGACTGGCAAAAGTATATCAATGCCAGCGCCGGTCACTTACAGGGCGATTCCGGCCGTTTTGAATTGAGCCAGATACCTGTTGTAGAAAGAACCAATTTTACCGAAGGACTGGTTACTGCCAATGTGAGAAATGAAAATGATAATACGGTCGCATTTGCCTACATAATTAAATTATACCCTAACCGCGAAATGCGTGGGTTTAACGATGCCCGTGGTTTTGTGATCAACGATTACCAGGTATTCCTCGAAGAAAAATGGATAGCAGACTTAAAGAAGAAATATCCGGTTAAAATAAATGAAGCAGAACTGAAAAAACTGCCAAAATAACCAGGGAACATCCATACTACATTATTCAATTGAATACACGTAAAATGCTACTTGAAAAAGTAGCATTTTTTTATATATGATCCCGGATAAAATTAAACCTCGAACAACAAAAAAGGTCATAGGAGAACTTTTTCATAACACCCTGTAAAAAACAACTCTTATGATCGCGAAAAGATTGGTTTATTTATTCGTTTTAGGTACTATTAGTGTAACTTCTTTTGCACAGGAAAGCGCCGCCTGGTTAAAAGGCGGGGTAAACTTTGCCAATGTATCTTATGATAGTAAAGGAGAAGTAGATAATGCCAACCTGCTAACGTCCTTTCATGTCGGTATAATGGGAGATATTAGTATTACCAAAGTGCTGGCCATTCAACCAGGTTTATTATTTACCGGTAAAGGATCCCGGCTTCAAAGTGGTAGTCCCGGCGACGTTAATTATTACAAGGCAACCACCAACCCATTGTATGTTGAGTTACCTGTAAATGCTGTAATTAAACTTCCCCTTGATAAGGAATCAAATTTCTATTTCGGAGCAGGCCCCTACATAGCCATGGGTGTTGGTGGTAAACGTAAAATTGAAGGAAAGACCCTTGGTCTGGCATATAGCAACAATGAAAAAATAGAATTCAGCAATGATGACCCTACTACATTTAAAACTGAAGAGGGCGCTGGTTTAGGCGTAATGCGAAGATTCGATTACGGGTTAAATGGCACTGCAGGATTCCAGTTAAAAGATTTTTTGATAGGTCTCAATTATGGCTATGGGTTAGCCAAATTGCAGTCGGGCACAAACAGTTCAGATGATAATCAGAACAAGCACCGGGTCCTAAGCATTTCAATAGGCTTTAAGTTATAAGAGCGCTTACAACTCCCAAACTTTTTATTGGATCTCATATATGTAAACTGTTTCTTGAACAAGAAACAGTTTTTTCTTTTTAAGCAGAAAAGGATATTCAGAAAGGTCCCTTTTTGAAACCAGGTAACGGATATTGAACTTTTTCAGCGACTGGTATTGTTTATCGGTCCAGGTACTAAAATTGCGGCAATGGAAATAATAACAAAGCTGGGTGGCTTCAACCATGGCAGTAGGATAAACCGCAATAGATTGATCCTTCAAAAACGACAATTGCGGTAACTGCTGATAAAAGCTTTTTTGGTATTGGTAATCGCCTGATGCCTGGGTTAATTTACGATACCCAATTGTAAGAAAAGGATATACGCTTAAAAGCAGTAAAAGAACAAATACAGGCGTAAACAGCTTTTTGTTTACCAGGTTCCAGGCCCGTTGCGCCGCAAAGAAAAGCAACAGATGAAACAGAATAATGCAGGTTAAAATGTAGCGGTCAAGAATAAATAAGGGCAGGTATAGCAATGGATAACAAACAAAGAACCAGGCTATTTTATGAATGCTGCGATCATAATTTTCCTTGACCGGCTTTTTACGGTTAATAGCTAATACCAATAATGAAAATAATAATATTAACCATTTGGCGCCGGTGCCATCCAGGTTCTTTATCAATTTCCTGACGGAGGCTTTTATCAGGTTTACCTGGTAGTTAAAGTTACGGGCATTACTAAAGGGCGACCAATCGTATTGATCCAGTAAATGAGCCGGGTTAATATGTGCGCTGTAAGCCTCATTAAAAGGCGGCGCATATAAACCTTCATCGGTAGGGAATCCCTTACCATAATCGGGGCTCACAAAATAATGATTGAACGGGCCTGCAGTAGTAATAACCGGCTTGCCTTCATGTAGGCTTATCGCCACTATCCAGCTGGAAGAAAGAAGAATAAAAAGCCCATATGCTTTTATTAAAAGGATAAGCTTTTTTGATTTGAACGACCGGTTTTTTACAAGCAGCAACAACAGCCAGCTACCCATAAACAGATGCATGGGCACAAAACTATACAGCTTGGCAAAGAAGGCGCACGCTGCAATAACACCCGCCCACCAGGGCATTTGTTTATCATATTCAAAACGTTGATCGGTTACCAGCAGCAGGAACCACAAACAAAAAACAGCTGCCATCAAATCGGGCGTAAGGGCCGACATGGCATAGAACAACAGCAATAGCAGCAGGTAGCAGTTAAATGTGTAGTAAAATACAGGCGTTGTAATATAACGCTGGGCCAGTTTGCACAAAACGTACAAGCCCAGCCCTGCTACCAAAAAGTTTATTATATAACAGCATGGCAAAAAAGGTAACCCTGCCAGCTTGCAAAAACATAGTATCCAGCTATAGAGGGGCGACCAAAAACCATTAATAGCATGTTGCCAGTCGCCGGCCGCATATCTTTCAGCCAGGTTGATGTAACTCAGCGTATCATTATTCAAAAACTTATGATACGCAAACTGAAAGTATAAACCAACCGATGCCCCAATAAAAAACAGGCCAGCAAGCAATCTGTTAAAGCCTGTTTGTTGCATCGTTATTTTGTTTCCTTAACTACATTGTAGATCACCTTGGGCTTGCCCAGGGTATAATAGTGCAGAACTGGTACGCCGGCTTTTTTCAATTCTTTCGATTGTAGTAACAGCCATTCTGTTCCAACTTTTTCAACATCAGCATCCGTTTTGCAATTCATGATCTCATTGGCCAGATCATCGGGAATATCAACATGGAAAGTGCGGGGAATAACCGACAATTGCTTTTTGCTGGTAATGGGTTTCAAACCTGGAATGATGGGTATGGTGATGCCATTTTCACGGCAACGTTTTACAAAGTCGAAGTATTTCTGGTTATCGAAGAACATTTGCGTTACCACATACTCAGCGCCCGCAGCTACTTTAGCCTTCAGGAAGGCCAGGTCGGTTTGCAGGTTGGGTGCTTCAAAATGTTTCTCAGGATAACCGGCCACGCCGCAGCAGAAGTCGGTTTTAAAGCCATCGCGGATGTCTTCTTCCAGGTAAATACCGGTATTCAGGTTTTGAACCTGTTTTAGCAGGTCAATAGCATAGCTGTTGCCGCCTTTTTCCGGTTCAAAAACAGTTTCATTTTTTGCCGCATCGCCACGTAATACCAGTACGTTGTCAACGCCAATAAAATTCAGATCGATCAGCGCGTCTTCAGTTTCCCGTTTGTTAAAACCGCCGCAAATAAGGTGAGGGACCGCATCAACCCGGTAATGGTTCATGAGGGCCGCACAAATACCTACGGTGCCCGGGCGTTTACGAACCTCTACTTTTTCAAAAGTACCATCGGCTTTCTTTTTAAAAACATGCTCGCTGCGGTGGTAGGTAACGTTTATAAAAGCAGGCTTGAACTCCATCAATGGGTCAAGGTGCTCATATATTGAATTGATGGTTTTACCTTTTAAGGGGGGTAATATTTCAAAGGAAATAAGCGAGTCCTTCGCCTGACGAATGTGATCGATAACTTTCATGTAAATAAAAACAGTTTTTCAAAGGCTCACCAATATTCAGGTCCTGCTGTAACAGGGCAGGTGTCACCTTGCTTGAATCTATATTATTAAAGTGAAATAAGCCAATTTGTGAATGATTGAAAACAAGCAAATTAGTAAAAATGCCTGTTTTCTGCCATAAAACCGGTCTGCAAACATAACGCAGTAAATCCGTATGGCAAATACCTGTTAAATTACCGTGCAGGAGCTATTCAATTTGAATTAGTTCTGGTATTTTTGTCGGAAACCTAAAGTACAATTGATCAGCGAGATTCATACACAGGAATTAGTAAAAATTTACCGTAACCGTACCGTGGTAAATCATGTTTCGGTGAACGTTAAACAAGGTGAAATAGTAGGGTTGCTGGGGCCAAACGGCGCCGGTAAAACCACTTCATTCTACATGGTGGTAGGTTTAATAAAGCCCGACGAAGGCAAGGTATTCCTCGACCAGGAAGAGATCACCCAACTACCTATGTATAAACGGGCCCAAATGGGTATTGGCTACCTGCCCCAGGAAGCCTCCGTGTTTCGTAAGCTAAGTGTGGAAGATAACATCAAGGCAGTGCTTGAAATGACAAAGCTTACCAAAGCCCAGCAACGACAGAAGCTGGAAAACCTGCTCGATGAATTTCGTCTGCATCACGTACGTAAGAATAATGGCGATTCCCTAAGTGGTGGCGAACGTAGAAGAACGGAAATTGCCAGGGCGCTGGCCGTTGACCCCAAATTTATCTTGCTGGATGAACCTTTTGCCGGCGTTGACCCTATTGCCGTGGAAGATATTCAGGCAGTGGTAGCCCGGTTAAAATATAAGAACATCGGTATTTTGATTACCGACCACAACGTAAACGAAACGCTTTCCATCTGCGATCGCGCCTATTTATTGATCGATGGAAAGATCTTCCAACACGGTACGGCCGAAGAACTGGCTGAAAATGAACAGGTACGCCGCCTGTACCTGGGTCGCAACTTCGAACTGAGACGTAAAGATTACTTACACGAAGAAGCGATCAAAGCCATTGACGTTTCCTCCAACAGATAAGGTGCCATTTACACGCTGGTCCGTTTATTGCAGTTTAAAGGATAGTGCGTCAATTAGTTATTAGTTATTTTGGTCATATAATGGTCAGTATAAGGTATATTTATGCCGACCGGGAACTCTCATACTTTTATTCCCCCAAATTCTTTATTTTGCCAACAGTGAAACTTCGATAGTGAGATTATTATCGCCTGCCATATCATCATTAGCCCGCATGCGCCTGTGGCGTATTGAGGGTTGGAAAAATAATCCTGTAGACGCCCAACGTGAGGTGCTGCAGGACCTTGTCACTTCTGCCCAATACACAGAGTTTGGCAGAAAGTATAATTTTTCCGCCCTGTTCAATGTAAAGACTTTCAAACAAACGGTGCCTATTCATGAGTATGAAGACCTGCAGCCATACGTTCAACGTATTATGCGCGGCGAGCAGAACCTGCTTTGGAATACACCTGTGTACTGGTTTGCCAAAAGCAGCGGTACCACCAGCGATAAAAGTAAATTCATTCCGGTAACCGATGAAAGCCTTGAAGACTGCCACTACAAGGCAGCCAAGGATGTGTTGACGATGTATTACCGGTTCAATCCAGAATCAGATCTGTTAACGGGCAAAGGATTGGTTATTGGCGGAAGCCATACCATTAATCCGCTGAATAACGATGCCCAATATGGCGACCTGAGCGCTGTATTGTTGCAGAACTCACCTTTCTGGGGCCATTGGTTACGGGTGCCCGATCTCAGCATTGCCTTAATGGATGAGTGGGAAAGCAAGATTGAAAAGCTCGCCTACAGTACCATTAAAGAAAATGTTACTTCTATTTCAGGGGTGCCAACCTGGACACTGGTTTTGTTCCGCCGCATATTGGAATTAACCGGTAAAAGCACCATGGCCGAAGTATGGCCCTCCCTTGAATTATACATGCACGGCGGTGTTTCATTTACGCCTTATAAAGAACAATTCCAGAAACTGATCGGCAAGCCAATCCATTACCTGGAAATGTATAATGCCAGCGAAGGTTTTTTTGCAGCGCAGGATATCCCCGGCGAAGATGGCATGTTGTTGTTTACCGATCATGGTGTTTTTATGGAGTTTATGCCGCTTGAAGAATATGGCAAAAAGCATCCCGAGACCATAGGTTTACAGGATGTGGAGCTGGGTAAGAATTATGCCATGATAGTAAGCACCAACGGCGGTTTGTGGCGATACTTGTTAGGCGATACCGTTCAATTCACTTCATTATATCCCTTTAGAATAAAAGTAAGCGGCCGGGTTAAACATTTCATCAATGCCTTTGGCGAAGAAGTGATTGTTGATAATTCTGATAAGGCTATAGCAGTGGCCAGTGAAAGAACAGGCGCCATTGTAAACGACTATACTGCCGCCCCGGTTTATTTTAGCGATAGCGGCAATGGTGGTCATGAATGGTTGATAGAATTTGAAAAAGAACCCCACGATCTTAGTCATTTTGCCACTGAATTAGACAGCGCCCTGAAAAGCGTGAACAGCGATTACGAGGCCAAACGCCATAAAAATATAGCCCTGCGCGAACCATTGGTAAGGTCCCTTTCAAAAGGGGTATTTACCACCTGGTTAAAAAGCAAGGGTAAGTTGGGCGGACAGCATAAGGTTCCCCGGCTGAGCAACGACAGAAAATATATTGAAGAAATACTCGCCCTGTAAGGTCCTGAGCGTAGTCGAAGGGCCAGGGCGTTAAGCGTTGAGTATACTGAGCGTAGTCGAAGTATCGAAACGCGCCTCCTCAAATTCCCCAAATTTTCAATTGCATTGGCATTTCCTGTACTTTTGCTCACCCAAATACGATACTATGAAATTATTAGAAGGAAAAATTGCTATTGTAACCGGTGCAGCCCGTGGCATTGGAGAAGCTATTGCGTATAAACTGGCTGAACATGGCGCCCACGTAGCATTTACCTACGTTAGCGACAGCAGTGCCGAAAAGGCCGCTCAGCTGGAGCAAAAAATAAAAGCACTGGGCGTAAAATCCAAAGCGTATAAAAGCAATGCCGGTAATTTCGCTGAATGCGAAACCTTTGTAAACGATGTGGTAAAAGAATTCGGTACGGTTGATGTATGTGTGAACAATGCCGGTATTTCAAAAGATAATTTGTTACTGCGCCTTACACCCGATCAATGGGACGAGGTAATGGATATAAACCTGAAGAGCGTTTTCAATATGACCAAACAGGTTATTCGCCCCATGATGAAAGCAAAGAAAGGCTCCATCATTAACATGAGTTCGATTGTAGGGGTACGTGGTAATGCCGGACAAGCCAGCTATGCCGCCAGTAAAGCCGGTATCATTGGCTTTACCAAATCGGTAGCGTTGGAGCTGGGCAGCCGCAATGTACGTTGCAACGCCATTGCACCCGGTTTTGTTGAAACCGATATGACCCATTACCTGAAAGATGGCGATGGCGCAAAAGCATTCCTGGAGAAAATACCTTTAGGCCGCTTTGGCAGTGCCGGAGAAATAGCCGACACGACCTTGTTCCTGGCATCTGATATGAGCTCGTACATTACAGGACAGGTAATCAGCACCTGCGGTGGTTTGAATATTTGATCCGGTTTTGTATCTTTAAATTATATAGTGCCTTCTGTAAAGAAGGCATTTTTTTTACAAACAGGTACTAATGGTTATAGTTATATTGATTATTTTTTTATTGGGGTATGTGGCTATTGCCATGGAACATGTTATCAGATTGAATAAGGCGGCCTCTGCTCTTATAACCGGGGTGTTGTGCTGGCTGGTGTATATGCTTAATGCCACCGATAAACACCTCGTAAACGAACAGCTCACCACCCACCTGGGTGATATTGCCGGCATCCTGTTCTTTCTGCTTGGCGCCATGACCATTGTAGAGCTGATCGATTCGTACGATGGGTTCGAGGTAATTACCAACCGCATTACAACCACCAAAAAAGTAAACCTGTTGTGGTTAATAGGCGGGTTGTCGTTTTTTCTTTCTGCTATATTGGATAACCTGACCACAGCCATTGTAATGGTGTCACTGGTTCGTAAACTGATCCGTAATAAACAAGCCCGGTTATTGTTTTGTGGGGTTGTAGTGATTGCAGCCAATGCAGGCGGCGCCTGGTCGCCTATTGGGGACGTTACCACCACCATGTTATGGATCGGCGGACAGGTAACGACTGGTCATATCATTGGGAGTGTATTGCTGCCAAGCATTGTTTGTGCCGTAGTGCCTATGCTATTGCTCAGTTTTCGCATGCGGGGCGCTGTTGAAGTGGGTGGAACCGAAGAAGCAAAGACTATTAAACCCGAAACCCCGGTACGTGACAGAAATATTGTATTTACATCAGGCCTTCTGATCCTGTTGGGGGTGCCGGTTTTTAAAACGGTTACGCACCTGCCACCATTTATGGGCATGTTGATGGGCCTGGGTATTATGTGGGTGATCACGGAGATCCTGCATCACAAAAAGGATATGCAGGACAAACATTTTCTGTCGGTTTTACATGCCTTGCGTAAGATAGATACCCCGAGCATTCTTTTCTTCCTGGGGATATTAATAAGCGTAGCCGCCTTACAATCTATTGGC
This sequence comes from Niastella sp., assembly GCA_021154515.1. Classification (GTDB taxonomy): domain Bacteria; phylum Bacteroidota; class Bacteroidia; order Chitinophagales; family Chitinophagaceae; genus Niastella. The sequence continues at coordinate 13,378 of JAJKIL010000097.1, forward strand.
GCATTGTTGAACGTGGCCACACAGTTGAATGAACAGATCGGCAATCCCTCCATTATTGTGATTATGATCGGGGTATTATCATCTATAGTAGATAATGTTCCGCTGGTGGCGGCTTCAATGGGAATGTATGATCTTCACCAATACTCCACCGATCATTTCTTCTGGCATTTCCTGGCTTATTGTGCCGGTACCGGTGGCAGCTTGTTGATAATAGGTTCTGCGGCGGGGGTAGCAGCTATGGGAATAGAGAAGATCGAATTCTTCTGGTATCTGAAAAAGATTGCCTGGTTGGCGTTGGCAGGCTATATAGCGGGAGCTTTAGTGTTCCTGTTGCAGCATGCTATAATTTAATGTTCCTTGTTTTTATGTAGTGATGCCACAACAAATAAGCGGCAATTGAGCGATAGGGCCGCCAGGGTTCTGCCAGCGATAAAATGTCTTCCTTTGAAGTTTTCGCCGGTAATTGTTTTACTTCTTTCAGGGCATTCACCATGGCCAGGTCACCAATGGGAAATATATCGGTGCGTTGCAGCGCAAATAACAGGTATACATCGGCCGTCCAGTCGCCAATGCCCTTTACCTGTTTTAAAGTACCCCGCACAACATCGTCGTGCGAGGTAGTTAATTTATTCAGTTGAATTTTCTTTGAAATGAATGCCTCGGCCAGGTGCCGGGCGTATACGGTTTTTTGCCGGCTGAAATAGCAGGCCCGTAATTCTTCATCAGTTAACTGCAGCAATCTGGCCGGGGTAACCTGCCCGATCTTTTCTTTCAGCTTGTTGAATGCAGCCCGGGCCGATGCCAATGATACCTGTTGCTCCAATACAATATGGATGAGGGTAGCAAAACTGGCCGGGCGCGTCCACATGGGTGGATAGCTGTGCTGCTGCAAAATGTTTTTAAAGATAAGGTCTCGTTCAGCCAGATCATTACAAAAGAGCTGAAAGTTATCGTTGTTGAATTGTAACATGGGTGGCTTAACCAGGTAATTGCTATTTTACTTTTGCTTTGAATTTTTCAATGGCTGAACGTGTATGCTGGCTCAATACCAGTTTGCCGCTGATAACAGCGCGTTGATGCAGTAAGGTGTCCCAGTTCTCTGTGCCCCGCCAGAACATTTTTTTCATTTCCGCCATCGCCTGCGGATTGCTGTGCGCGAGGTTATAAGATAATCGTTGAATAGATTCATCCATATCCTCAACTGAAGTATACAATTCTGAAAACAACCCTTTCTTTTTGGCCCATTCTGCATTGCGCCACATGGTAGCATCGATGGCCAGGTTTTCAAAAGCAGCGATGCCTATTTTTCTTTCTACCGCAGGTCCTACTACAAAGGGACCAATACCAACAGCCAGTTCGCTTAATTTAATATCGGCGCCTTCCAGTGCAATGGCGTAATCAGCAGCAGCGGCAATACCAACACCACCACCCACACATTTGCCCTGTATACGAACTATAATAAATTGCGGGCAGGTGCGCATGGCATTGAGTACGTTTGCAAAGCCGCTAAAGAATTGCGTGCCTTCTTCCTGGGTTTTAATAGCCACTAATTCATCAAAAGAAGCACCGGCGCAAAATGCTTTTTCGCCAACTGACCGCAGCACAATTACTTTGGTGTCTTCATCATTACCGGCCCCGTGTATGGTTTGCGCCAGTTCTTCAAGCAGCCTGGCTGGCAGGGAATTACTTTGCGGATGATAGAATTCAATGGTATTAACGCCATTAAGATCAGTATGCGATTTTACATATCCTGCAGACATAAAATATTTTATTTAGAAGAAGAGATAAAAGCTGACGGTCCGATCCCCCAGCGATCAGCTACATAAAGTTATTAAATAGTACAGTAAAGAGGGACCCGCAGTTGCCTGCAGGTCCTTAATAAAATGTTATTGTGATTTTTTGGCAACCATGGTGAGAATGGTTGCAATGGCAACGGGTTCGCCGGTTTCATCAGAAACCTGCACCAGCCATTTTACAATGCCTTTGGCAATATCATTCTCATCTTTTTTCTCCTGTTCAATTTTTTCTTTGCAGGTAAGCTGTACGCCAATGGTGGCACCGGCATACACCGGTTTTACAAACCGGCATTCTTCCAGTCCGTAGTTCAGCAATACCGGGCCTTTTTTAGCATCAACAAACAACCCGGCAGCGGCGCTTAA
>JAJKIL010000098.1 GCA_021154515.1 Niastella sp.
GGGGATAAAGTAAACCGGCCTGCTGAACAACTAGTTAATCAGTAAATATTTTACAAAATGATCTCTGTAGTGATCCTTACCATGAATGAAGAACGCGACCTGTCCGCATGTCTGCAGGCACTTGACTGGTGCAATGATGTGCATGTGCTGGATTCGGGAAGCAAAGATAAAACGGGTGTTATAGCCCTGCAGCTGGGCGCCAACCTGTTGATACATCCTTTTGAAAGCTTTGGCAGGCAACGGAACTATGCACTCGATAATATCCCATTCGTGAATGAGTGGGTACTTTTTATTGACGCCGATGAGATCGTGACCATACCTTTCAGAGAAGCAATAGTAGAAGCCGTGAAAAAAGCCGGTAACGACGTTGCCGGCTTTTATTGTTGCTGGAAAATGATGCTGGAAGGGCGGTGGCTGAAACATTGCGATAACTTTCCTAAATGGCAGTTCAGGCTGCTTAAAAGAGAAATGGCGCGATTTACCGATTTTGGGCATGGGCAGAAAGAAAAACTGTTGCATGGCCATATAGAATATATAAAAGAACCTTACCTGCATTATGGTTTTTCCAAAGGATGGTCACATTGGGTGGAACGGCATAACAGGTATTCAGGGCAGGAAGCCATAGCCCGTTTAAATAACCGGCCAACATTCCGGAACATTTTTTCTGCCCATGGCAGCATCCGGAACCCCGCTTTAAAATCATGGATGGCAGACTCCCGGGCTGGCCCCTCATCCGCTTCTGTTTTGCCTATTTTGTAAATCTTGGGTTTACAGAAGGGATGCCCGGATTTATCTATTGCGCCAATATTGCCTGGTATGAATTCCTGATACAGGTAAAAACCAGGGAAATAAAAAAGCGATTGAACCAACCACTGCCAGCCACCTCCAAAGAAGTACAGCCCGACCCAGGCCCGGTGAAATATGCATAAAAAGGTTCTTTTAACGGTTAATTAAAAAATATCTGAGTTATACCTCAGCTAAATCAAATGAGTAAAGATCACTTTATTATGACATGTAGAGACAGGTAACGTTAAAACATAGGACATTTTATGGTCTCATATTTGTGTTTCGTAGTACGCTTACGATAGAGACCATAAACATTCAAACCTATGTTGAACCAGAAGTTACCAAACTGTCTGCTGTATGTGCTATTGCTTTTACTACCCAGTTTAGCACCAGCACAAACAAATGTATCCTTCACCTTTTCTCTCCCTGCCAGTGCATCCACCAGTGCCGGCGTTTTTAGTAAAGACGGTACGTTACAGAAAACCTTATGGAGCGGCGTTACCTATACTGCAGGTAGTCATAAGGTTGACTGGGATGGCACCCTCGATGACGGCACCCTTGCCCCTGCTGCCAGCTATGATATCAGGGTACTTTCCAATAATGTAAAATACCAATGGGAAGGCGTTATCGGCAATACATCCGATGCTGTTTCCGGCCCAACAGTGCAACGCTTTTTCGAGCGTTTATATGGCATGGCCATTTCCGGCAACAGCGCCTACTTCTCCACAGGCTACAATGAAGGCTCACCCAGCCAGGCCAAATTCCTGCTTTCCAATCCCCAGGTTAAAGTCGATGTGCTCCCTTCCTCCGGTACCGGACAAGCCACTACCTTCCTGACTACAGATGGGATCAATGTATATTATGGTGGTAACGATCAGTTTTCGCCCAATCATGCCAACTGGTTCGTATACGCCACCCGTACAGCCGATGATGGCGAAGCCCTGTTTACCAACGGTAATCCCCTGGCCTGTGTATATGGCAGAACCTATCCATCGGCCATAAATATCATCAACGATGCCAATGCAGCCATTTCAGGTATGGCCGTGCAAAAAACCGGGTCTTATCTTTTTGTTTCCCATAAGCAACTCAACGAGCTGCATGTGCTCAACAAAACCACTGGCGCGCTGGTGAAAAAGATCTCCCTGACCGCCCCACAGGGATTAGCTACCGATAACAATAATAATTTATGGGTTATCTATACATTGAATGGCAATACTGTTGCCAATCAATTTACCGTACAGGCCGATGGCAGCCTGTCTGCGCCGGTGCTCCATCTTACAGGGCTCGCAGATCCCGTATGTATGGCCGTTTCACCCGACGGCAATACCCTTGTGGTGGCAGATGCCGGTAACAGCCAGCAATTGAAAGCATTTGACAACACTACCGGCGCACCCTCCTGGACGTTTGGGCAACAAGGTGGTTACCTGGCCAATCCGAATGTGACCAATGATAAATTTTATTTCAGTGATGTGAGCAGGAGCATTCATGAAAGCTTTATAGCCTTTCAATCCGATGGTTCATTCTGGGTAGGCGATATAGGTAATTACCGAACAGTACATTTTTCAGCTAATCGCAATTACCTGGAGCAGATGATGTTTCTCCGGCATAACTACAGCATTGCCGTGGATGCCAATAATGCCTCCCGCGTATTTGCCGAATACCTGGAATTTAAAATAGATTACACCAAACCACTTGCGCCCAACAATGGTTCCTGGACATTGGTAAGAAACTGGCGGGCTTCCATTCCTGCCCATTACTACCAGGACTTCATCGTGAATATTTTTAAATACGTTACTACACTCAGCAATGGAAGAACCTATGGCTTGCTGCAAAATTTATCCACCTCCAATTGGGAAGTAGTGGAATTACCGGCGTCAGGACCCGTACGGTTTACCGGCATTTCGACCAATGCGGCAGTACAAATATTGCCGGATGGCTCCCTGGCCCGCTATGCTATTGCCGGTTTGGGCCGGCCTGCTTACTGGCAGAAATATCCGCTGAAAGGTTTTGATGCAGACAACAACCCGCAATGGAATATTGGCGGCGCCGGTGATACGCTGGCCATCACACCCATTGTAACCGGTGCAGATCCTGTAGACTGGGGCTCCTATCCCATGGCCGGTGGCGTTACCTCCAGCAATATTGTTGTTTCGTTCGACAAAGATGTTATCCAGAATGGACATGGTTTTGGCTATCACCTGGGTGGTATCAAAGCAGGTACAAACAAATGGCTTTGGCGAACCGCCAAAAGTACCACCCCCTCTTATCAGGGCCCCTTTCCAGCTGATGGCAGCTTTGATGTGGGCAACACGGTACAATACCCGGGTGGCGTGGCGCTGGCGTCAGACCGGAATATTTTCTGGAACTACCATGGCGAGTTCTGGAAAAACAGCCAGGTGAATAAATGGAACCAGGTATATGATGATGGGCTTTTTATTGGGCAGTTTGGCATAACCGGCCCTGAAGTATCCGGGCAGATAGCAGCTCCCATGATGGCAGGGAACGTCTTTTCCGCCAATATTGTAAAAGACGCTAATGGCGATCTGTATCTCTATCACAATGATGAAAGCCATCACTCGGCCCTACATCGCTGGAAGATAACCGGTATTAATACCATACAGGAACAAACCATACAGGTTACGGTTCAACCATATCAAAATGGATTATTAGGCCATTATTATGACGACAACCAGTTAAATAATTTCTATCTCCGCAAAACAAGGGTTGATGCTACTGTAAACAACAATTCCGTACCGTCAGAAATTAAACAACCTGCGACCTCGTCGGTACGCTGGAAAGGATATGTATTGCCCGCTTTTTCAGAAACCTATACCTTCTATGTAAATACGAATAAAGGCGCCAGGCTGTGGGTAAATAACCAGTTGATCATTGACAACTGGGCCAATGCCAGCCAGTCAGAGAGCCAGGGCAACATCCCCCTTACGGCAGGCACAAAATATCTCATCCGGCTGGAAGCAAATGGCAGTAACACCTCGCTTTCCTGGTCCTCTCCCACTCAACCCAAACAAATAATACCAGCAGCCAGTCTCATCCCCGCCAACCCACCTGATACCAGTGGTGGAATTGACCTGATGGATGGACTGCCTTTCAACCAGGTATTGCAAAACAACCTGTATGGCTGGACAAGGACCCCTGTCGTAGAGGATTACTCCGGACCAGCCTACCTGGACTGGTGGAGTGTAAAATCAGGTACTAAAGCATTTGATTATACGAAGCCGGCCGATGTAACAGCCAACTACGCACAGGCTTCAGGTATCTATACTGTAAATCGCGACCTTGGCGCCCAGAACACCGATACATGGACAATCATGGGAAAGATTAGTTATGAAGGAAACAACGCCAATTCATCAGATGGCCAGGGAGGGGTGTACTTTGACGTGCTGGATGCAGCAGGAAAGGTCATTTCCCGCTTTTATCCCACTTTATACTGGATCAATGGCGTACCATATATGAGCGCAACGGCTAACAAAACAGCATTGGCGGCAGACAAGTCAGAAATTATACAACCCGTGCTTACTACGGTTCAACCGATCAGCATAGCAGTATCCGCCAATGGTGTTACCTTTCAATATGCCGGTTATCCTCAGGTGACGGTCCCCGTTTTTGATCCTGCCAGCAACTGGAAAGCGCCCAAAACCATGCGCCTGTATTTCTGGACGAATGGAAGCAATTACAGTCGTGCCGTGGATCTGTCTGACATGCGTTTCAGTAGCGCTGGGGTAATGATGCCCGTGCCGCTTACATTTATTGCCGTGAATGCGCAGCAGGTTGCCAAAGCCGTACAGGTATCCTGGATAACCAGCAATGAATTAAATACAGCCTTCTTCGATGTAGAGCGAAGTGCCGACGGTGTTTCATTTAGTAAAGCAGGAACCATACCGGCCATTGTTCAGTCTGGCACACAACAGTACCAATATACAGACAATGATCCGTTAAGCGGGATCGCCTACTATCGAATAAAATCAATTGATAAGGATGGCTCAGCGCAGTTTAGCAAGATAGTAACAGTCAGAGCAGCCGATGATCGAAAATTCAGCTGCTACCCTAACCCGGCCACCAGTGCCCTGGTTGTAAACCATGCACCAGCTGAAGAAGCAGCCCGCCTGGAAATAATTGCAGCAGATGGACGTATAATAAAAACGGTATTACTGTCAACAGGCGCAAACAACACTATATTGAATACCCAGTCTTTACCTGCAGGAAATTATTTTCTCCGGTTCAAGAATGGAAGTACGGTAGTGTCAACCAGTTTTATAAAAAAATAAACAGACAGCAGTCTCTATCCAATGATCTTATACGCCTACCTTAAAAAGCGTATCAACATCTACTTCCTTATCTGCATAACTATACACGGTCCAACCTTTTTCAACCAGGGCATTGAGGAGTGTTCTGGCTAAATTCTGGGCCAGCATTAAAGCCTGAAAAGAATCTTCCCCGCCAACGTCTGCCAGGTTCTCGAACAAACCTTTTAATTGTATCGGGCAGGCCCAGGAACCATCCTCATTTTGATAGGGTTGTCCAATGCCTACATGCACTTCTTTAACCTCATCCTCCGTATACTTCAGGAATAATATTCTTTCAGCAATATAGGGATGCATAATTTATTGGAATTAATAAAGTGAATATACAAGGAAAACACTGATTAAAGATCAGGTTTTTATTCACTTTCCATCATGAATTAACCTCCTCCGCTCCTCATTGATCCCTTCAAGACTGTAGATAAGAAAGCGATCCAATATGGCATCGCCCTGACCTTTACTCAGTGCACCGGTATACGCTTTTACAATGGCGCTTATGGCAAGGGGTTGGTTATCCCTGAAAATAAAATGCCCGCACCCATAAGCAGTAATGGCCTGACGGTTGGGCTGGGCAGTTCCAAATTGCCGGTGACAATCTGCCCACCTGGCGGCCGAGATGGAATCAGGGAAGTTCTTTTCCGAAACCAGATCGATGACCGGGATGGTTGCCGGGAAAGGCGATTGTCTCATGAGCTTCACTGTGTTTTCGAGATTGAGGCCGGCGTAGTAATCTGCCCAATTGTTGGTTGGCTTATTATTCGCCCAACCATCCTTTCTCAGTTTCATGACACTATCAACATAGGCATCCTGAAACCAACAAACATGATTGGCGTCGAAGTACACGGCTGCTTTTACTTTATCAGGATGTCTGGCAGCATAGAGCGTTGCACAAAAGCCCCCGTAGGAATGTGCTATCAACATGAGGTTTCCGTTATAGCCTAATTTTTTCAGACCTGTTTCCAGCCCTTGTATACCTTGTAGAATTCCATGTTTGTCCAGGTCGTGGTTACTGGTATCCAGTTCGCTTTTCCCAAATCCGGCGCGGTCATAAGTAATGAGCGTTGCGTGTGTAATATCAGCAATGGGCTTCAAAAAATTATCCCAAACAGTTACATCGGCTCCTGCTCCGCCTTCAAAAAGGATCGGCATCCCATTTCCTTTTATGATGTGAAAATAGAGCCGGTAACCACCAACATCTATTAAAGTATCAAGCGTCTGGCAGCTTACTGAAGTGGTCATTAATCCCCATATGGCAAGTGTTGTAAGGAGGTATCTTTTCAGGATCCTGATGAATTGTACAATCATACGACCCAGACGCACAATCGAGAAAAATCCATAAAAAAAGAAAAAGGTTTGCTAACTATTTTGCGCAAATGATTAATAAATTGATTTCGGTCTTCATTAATATGCTTCAAAAATGAACTACTTTTCATCAATTATTATATATAGGTCATCTATGACCAACTATGGAGCATCAGTTCGTA
>JAJKIL010000099.1 GCA_021154515.1 Niastella sp.
CTTCCACCTCACCTTTTGCTTCCACGCGAATCATCTGGGTCAGGTCTCCCTTGGTTACAGCCGATGCCACTTCAGAGATTGCACGCACCTGGGTTGTAAGGTTTTCTGCCAGCTGATTCACATTCTCTGTAAGGTTCTTCCAAATACCAGACGCACCCGGCACCGAAGCCTGACCTCCCAATCTTCCTTCAACTCCAACCTCTCTTGCTACTGTCGTCACCTGGTCCGCAAACACCGCAAGCGTATCGATCATTTCATTGATCGTATCAATCAATTGCGCCACCTCACCGCGAGATACGATGGTCAGCTTTTGTTTCAGATTACCTGTGGCTACTGCAGTTACCACTTTTGCAATACCGCGCACCTGGTTTGTAAGGTTCGAGGCCATCATGTTCACAGAGTCGGTAAGGTCTTTCCATGTACCGGCCACACCCTGCACCTCTGCCTGTCCACCCAACTTTCCTTCGGTACCAACTTCACGCGCCACACGCGTTACCTCGAACGCAAATGAGTTCAGCTGGTCCACCATCGTGTTGATGGTATTTTTCAAGTCGAGGATCTCTCCTTTTACGTCGATGGTTACTTTTTTAGAAAGGTCACCGGATGCCACCGCTTTTGTTACCTCCGCGATGTTACGCACCTGCGATGTAAGGTTACCTGTCATCTGGTTTACTGAGTCGGTCAAGTCCTTCCAAGTACCGGCGACACCTGGTACGAAGGCTTGTCCACCAAGCTTACCTTCAGAACCTACCTCACGCGCCACACGCGTTACTTCCGAACCAAAGGAGTTCAGCTGGTCCACCATGGTGTTGATGGTATTCTTCAACTCCAGGATCTCCCCGCGCACGTCTACCGTGATCTTACGGCTAAGGTCACCCTTTGCCACCGCAGTGGTAACTTCCGCAATGTTACGCACCTGGCCGGTAAGGTTACTGGCCATCATATTCACCGAGTCGGTCAGATCCTTCCACGTACCGGCTACCCCTTTTACCTGTGCCTGTCCACCCAGTTTACCTTCGGTACCTACCTCCAGCGCCACACGCGTTACTTCTGAAGAGAAGGAGTTCAACTGGTCCACCATGGTATTGATCGTATTCTTCAACTCCAGGATCTCCCCGCGCACGTCCACCGTGATCTTACGGCTAAGGTCACCCTTGGCCACCGCAGTGGTTACCTCGGCAATGTTACGCACCTGGCCGGTAAGGTTACTGGCCATCCCGTTTACGGAGTCGGTAAGGTCTTTCCATACCCCGCCTACCCCTTTTACTTTTGCCTGGCCGCCCAGTTTACCTTCACTACCTACCTCACGCGCCACACGCGTTACCTCGGCAGAGAAAGAGTTCAACTGGTCAACCATCGTATTGATCGTATTTTTTAATTCAAGAATTTCTCCTTTTACATCCACCGTGATCTTACGGCTCAGGTCACCTTTCGCCACGGCAGTAGTTACCTCGGCAATGTTACGCACCTGGCCGGTAAGGTTACTGGCCATCCCGTTCACGGAGTCGGTCAGATCCTTCCAGGTACCGGCAACCCCCTTCACCTGCGCCTGTCCACCCAGTTTACCTTCGGTACCCACCTCCAGGGCCACCCGCGTTACCTCTGAAGAGAAGGAGTTCAGCTGGTCTACCATCGTATTGATGGTATTTTTCAATTCGAGGATCTCCCCTTTTACGTCCACCGTAATTTTTTTCGACAGGTCGCCTTTTGCCACGGCAGTTGTTACCTCGGCAATGTTACGCACCTGGCCGGTAAGGTTACTCGCCATCTGGTTTACGGAATCGGTCAGGTCTTTCCATACTCCGCCTACGCCTTTTACTTTCGCCTGTCCGCCCAGTTTACCTTCACTACCTACTTCACGCGCCACGCGGGTAACCTCCATGGAGAACAGGTTCAGCTGTTTCACCATGTCGTTCACTTCCTTGGCAATGGTGGCAAATTCCCCCTGCAGTACGTGCCCGCCAATTTCGAGCGGCATTTCCTTACTAAGGTTTCCTTTTGCCACAGAGCTGATTACATCGGCTATTTCAATGGTGGGATGCACCAGGTCAGAAATGAGGATATTCAGCGACTCAACACCGGTACGCCAGGCCCCGCGGGCGTTTGGCAACTCAATGCGCTGGTTCAGCTTACCCTGTTTACCAATGGTATTACCACCACGGGTAAACTCCATCATCATTTTTTCGTTGAGGGAAATAATTTCATTGAGCGTGTCGCAGATCTTGCCGCTCAGCCCCACCTGGTCAATGGGCATCCGTACACTGAAATTCCCGTTCTTTACCTGCGTAAGCACATGTAACAACTCGCGGTGATCGAGCACATCGCTTATCTCACGCGGGTTTACTTCTTTTTCTGTTTCAATTATTTTGGGTTTCTTTTTGGGTGGAACGTGTTTGCCATTTGCTGGCACAACCGCAGCTACATCCTGCCGGTTCGAGCGAGTAGTATGGGGTTTTGAGCGCGCCATAATCAGGTATTTTAGAATTTACTTTTAAAATTTGATGATCCAACAACAGAAGAATTGCATGGCAACTGATTGGCTAACTTTCGTTGGGGTTGGTTAGCTGCTCCGGGCAATACAATATTGCCGTTTTTACTGTCAAACAGCGTTCCGTTTTTTTGATTGTAATTCATACAGTTTTGGGTCAATTTTTTTCATAAACAGTTAAACAAAAGGCAATACGTTCTCCCCATTTAGGCCATGACACCCCAAATCGGGTAATACTTTACCCAAACATTTTTATTCTTTGTAATATAGGCTTAAAAAATCCCTCTACTTTAATTAAAAGGCCAGGACCATTGAGAATAATAAATTTATATAATACGAACAAACGCTACTACAACACCGAACGCGTATATTGGTATACATTTGCAGCTGATCGGTATCAGTGACCAGCTGGTTTAAGGGCTTATATAACAGCCGCCCATTTTTGCGGCCAGCCTGTTCCGTTCCTTATCATTCAACGGTATTACCCAAAATACCGGTTCACTTCCCGCAGGAGAAGAAATAACAGAAGCAGGTTTCAAGGATCTGTAAAATTATATCGGCAAGACAGGATGACTTTTTTCAAAAAAAACCGGGGTAACGGATAAAGGTGGTTGTGGGGAGATCAAGCGAAACAAAATTCACTGACTGCTTTTTGTTGTACTCCGTTTAAAAGCTACCGTTAGGTTAAACTTCTTTTTTAAATCCGGATTTCGTAAATGATTGGGAAGAAATTCCCTTATCTTTAGTCGGTGCAGCTGCTTTATCTAACGTGCATATAAGCATACCTACAATACTCCCGCATAAGGGGCCTGATGAACGCACTGCATAACGGACCATTTGCTAACGTTTGACAATAGGTGTTTCACCTGATGGTAATCATTTACTGTAGACTGCTCTCATATACATAACCCACACCTGTTTGGGCTATATGCTATTGTCAATCGGCGTTGCATAGTGACTCATTGCGTGAAAAATGGACCATTAAATCATTGGTAGGTATGCAAATAAAACTGATCGCAGATAATTATAAAGAGCTGGCCTTTACTGATCAGCTTCCTGATGTACTGGCCAATTACCTGATCCCCGGGGCCACCTCTGTTACAACATCGGGCGACTTTGGCCATGTGCTGTTTCAACAGTTACAGAGCGAGGGTATTGTTATCAGGTTACAACACTTCCTCATGAACCGTGCCTGCACGTTCACCATGCTGGAATTTGAACCTTTGCTGAAATTACGTTTCCATCTCGTCAATCATATTCAATACCATATGGAAGGGCTGGGCAACCTGGTATTTTATGAGCAGGGGTATAACCTGTTGTACTTTCCTTTTCAAAATCACCGGATCCATTTTCAACATGCCGGGGTATATGTTTCAATCGACATTCACTATCCCGTATATGTTTTGTCTCAAATGTTACCACCTTTAGTTCTGATGAATGATTTTCAGAAAAAAGTTATTCACCAGCAACCTGCTATGCTAACGCCGGTGAACCAGGTAGCCAATCGTTCACTGCTGGCACAGGTATACCAGTTAACGCAGGCGGGAAAACGCTCGGAGGCGTCCCTGCACGCCGGGTCATTGGCTGTATTGATCGCCTGTCTCGAAAACATTTCAGAACTGCCCCTATGGGAACCGGTAACCCTTTCCATGCCCGAAGCGCAGGCTATATACCTTGCCAAAAGAAGAATGCAGGAAGATCTTAAACACGACTGGACCCTTAAGGAACTTACCCTGCTTACAGGCCTGAACGATTATAAATTAAAGACGGGGTTTCAACAATTGTATCAAAGCAGTCCGGCCGATTACTTACGTGATGTACGAATGGAAAAAGCCTGGCATTTATTATCGGGTAAAAAATACTCGGTATCGCAGGTGGCTGAAGAAGTAGGTTATACGAATTTAAGTGCTTTTTCAAAGGCGTTTAAGAAGTATTACAACATTACTGCCCGGGAACGTAGTAAGTTTTCGGTTGAAAGTTGAGAGAGTTGACAAGTTAACAAGTTGACTAGTTAACCAGTTGACCAGTTGACCAGGAATACAAGTTGAAAGAGTTGATAAAGTTGATAGAGTATACGAGTTAACATGTTGACAAGTTAATATGTTGACAAGTAAGAAAGAGAAGTGAGCTTGGAATTTCGCGAGCCCTTTCACGTTTCACGTTTCACGATTGCCATCTGAACTTCGTATGCATCAATTTAAAAAAAATATTACATTTTCACCTTTTTGGGGCGGCACGCAGATGGCGATCAAGGCAGCACACTGATTACATTATTCTGGAGTTTGAAGTGAACACCGTTGTATTCGAGTGTTTTTATTACGGTGGAGAGATTTTCTGAGCGGGATATGGAACCGGAGAATTTATAATCCGGTACTTTACCCGGGTAATTTACTTCTATATTGTACCAGCGGGAAAGCGTACGCATAATATCTTTGATCCCGGAATTGTTTAATGAGATAAACCCATTCTTCCAGGCCAGTGCATCATCCAGGTCTTCCACCTTCACCACTTTTATGAGGTCGCTTGTTACTACTCCTTTTATGGGTTGTAGTATTTGCGCCTGCTGGCCCGAAGTCAAGAGTTTGAATGAGTTATTACCCGGTGTTGATGCCGGAACAGACACTTTTACTTTTCCATTTACAAGGGTTGTTGTAATGGCGCGCTCATCGTTATAGGCCATAATGTTAAACTGGGTTCCCAGCACTTCTACTTCAGCGCCAACGCCCTGACCGGTTGGCGCCAACACATCTACAATAAAGGGTTCCCGTCGTCCTTCTGTACCTGGCAACTTGGCCACCTCAAAATACACTTCACCGGTAATGGCTACCCTTCTTTCCTTTCCTGAAAAATGAGTCGGGTATTTTATGGAGGAGGCCGCATTTAACCAGGCCTTACTGCCATCGGGCAATACCAGCCTATATTGTCCACCGCGGGGCGTACTTAATGTATTTACCATTTCTGCGGACGTTGCAGCGCCGGTGCTATATTCATACTTCAGTTCCCCGTCTTTTAACTTCACTACATTTTCATTTCCTTCCTTTGCTACCGCACCATTGGCTGCATTTTCCAGGTTGATGACCGATCCATTCGACAGGGTGAGCATAGCCCGGCTGCCTCCGGGTGGAATATTAAAATCGGCGGAGGTGTACTCTTTATTTTCAATTACCGGTTTGGGTGATTTTTTGGGCGCCAGGTAAGGCCAGCTGATGGCGGCTGCAATAATTAATACCAATGCGGCCGCCGCAGAGCTGTACCAGCGGCGATATAAAGGAACCAGCCTTTTTACCGGGTTAATTTGTGCACTGATCTGCTGCCACCTTCCTTCCATATCAACCTGTTTCATGGCCAACAGGTCGTTCAGCAATTGTTCGCTATCATTTACCTGTTCACTTACCAGCGCGTGCGAAGGATGACTGGCCTTCCAGTTTTCAAGGTACTGTAACTCAGCTTCCGTTATTTCATGCCTTAACTGTTTCAGCAGCAATGCTGCCAAATATTCTACTTCCTCCATGCCTGATGTATTCAATTCGGTATCCATAATGCAATAGCTGATATACATATTTAAACACTATTTCCATGTTGTTCCTTTATACAACGTGGAAATATTGTCCGTCATTAAGCAATGGCAGGTCTCCTGATCTTTAGTGAAGTAGGCAGCTTATAGCTGTATGAATGCTACATTTTCAGCGTGTTATCTGTTATTACCAGAAAACCCAACAGTACAGAAAGCATTCCTTTTTTTAACAGGTTGGTGCGGATCAGTTGAATGGCTTTGGCCCGTTGCACCCAAACGGTATTGATCGAAATTCCCATTAGTTCTGCTATCTCGTCAGCTGACCTGCGTTCGTAGTAGATCAGCTTAAAAATCTCTTTACAGCGATTTGGCAGTTGTTCAATTTCAAACTCCACTTCGCGCAGCACTTCTGCATGCACCATATGGCTCAGTGCATGTTCGTCGGTTTTTTCCTGAATTCTGTTCAGTTCTCTTTTAGAGGTGTGTTGTCGTTGCGAATAGCGCATGTAATTCAAACAGGCATTACGGGTAGTGATGTACAAAAACGCTTTTATGTTTGACAGCGTATTGAAGGAATCGTGCCGGTTCATCAATTTCACGAAGCTGTCGGCAGCAATGTCCTCTCCTTCTCCATCATTGTCAACCAATCGTTTTGCAAAGAAACAAAGACTTGGAAAAAACATATCATACACGACCCTGAATGCATGTGTATTACCTCTCTTAAACTCCAGTAAAAGAGACTTACCCTGAAAATTATGTTTCATTCCTCAATACTTGCCCCCTGCCCTGCGCAACCCGGGGCTGAAATTTATTTGCAGTTATTAAAATCCCCTTTGCTTTAATGGTACTAACAGAACGAATATCGAATATTAAAGCATACAGCCAAAATAAATTGGTAAAAATTGCCGCTACCCTCGGGTAACCTGTACATATATGTTATTTAACGTTCATAAACGGCTGGCGTCTTTTATTCGGTAACACCGATCTAATGTTTCTCCTTTATTGCACATTGGCAGGTAACTTGTATATTGTGTCAACAACCTGGATCAGACCAGACCAGAACCAGACCTGTATCAATACCAGAACCATTACCATTATTCTTTTTATTACATTTAATGTAAATGATTCCCGTACGCCCATGCAGGAACCTGAACAACCATACCGGATATTCAAGGAGATTTTCTATAAATACTACGAGCCCCTTTGCAAGTATGCTTTTACCATTGTAAAAGAATCGCACAGTTGTGAGGATATCGTTCAGGAAACTTTTTTGCGGGTTTGGGAAAAAAAGCAAAACCTCATAGGTTCCGAAGAACTCACCTGGTATTTATATACAGCCATTCGTAACAATTGCCTGAGCTTTCTCGAAAAAAAGCAGAAAACCGTGCTGGGCGATTTCAGCAGCCAGGAGATCGTGGATCCCACTTCCAACGAACGCCCGTCGCCCCCCGCTAAAGAAGCCGACTACGATACACTTTTAAAAAAGGCGCTCGAAAACCTGCCGCCCAAATGCCGGGAAGTATTTGTATTAAGCCGGGTAAGCAATCTCACCTATAAACAAATCAGCGAATCACTGGGAATTTCCATAAAAACGGTTGAAAATCAAATGGGTAAGGCATTAAAGATCTTACGGTCCTACATTCGGCAAAAACAGGGATTACCCATAATTCTTTGCATAATTTTTTTGTTTTTGACGTCATAGTGTAGGGGTAAGTAATAATTTAATGTTTTTACAACAGTACCACGAACGGAATGAACCAAAAAGAATATATAATAGCCCTTATTGCCAAACAACTGCAAGGACTGGCAACATCACAGGAAGCCGATGAGCTTCAGCAATGGCTGCAATCGGATGCTGCCTGCCAACAGGAATATGATGACATGGCAATTATCTGGCAAAAAAGCGGCCCCTTACTGGCTGAACCTTCGTTCAATACAGAGGTTGCCTGGGTAAAACTGGATGATCAGATCGCCCTCCTGACCGCCAGAGACAGAAAGCCTTTACACGCTATCATTTCAATATTATATACTCCCACAGCAAAAGCAGCAGCCGCCATTTTAGTACTGGCCTGTACGGCTACAGCTGGTTTTTGGTGGCATCGCCACACGCAATGGCAGTCATTTACCGCCCTGGCCCAAAACGAAACCCTTACCCTGCCCGATCATTCGGTGGTAGTGGTTCGCAAGGGCAGCACCCTAAAATACCCGAAACAATTCGATGCAGCAGAACGCCGTGTAGCATTGGCCGGAGACGCCTTCTTTTCTGTTCAACACAATGAACATCAACCTTTTTTAGTAATAACCGATCATTCTGAAGTAAAGGTGCTGGGCACCTCCTTCCTGGTTCACAACACCAACGCTGCGGATGAAGTAGTGGTAGTAACCGGTAAAGTAAATGTGGCCGACAAAAAAGAAAACAATAACAAGGTTATTCTTACCAAAGGCCAACGGGTTGTTTTAAAACAGGATCACTTTTACCAGGACCAGGTGGCCGATTCCAATTTTATTGCCTGGGAAACAGGTCAATTGAATTTTAATAACACCGCACTCCCCCAGGTGCTGCAGGATATTTCTCACTATTATGGCATTACTGTAGAACTGGATCCCGGTATACAGGCAAATGCCCATACCATTCCGGTAACCGTTCATTTTAACAACCAGCCACTGGAGCAGGTACTGGAAGAACTCAAGCTTATCACTGGTTTACAGGTAAAAAAAGAAAACGGTAAAACGGTATTTTATCGAAATTAAGTTAGTTCTTTGTGGATACTGGATATATTAAAACCAGGGGATAGCAGGCTATAGCTTGAGTTATAGCATGAATAAACTGTATTGCATATTTCTGGTTCTCTTGATTAGCATGCAATTAACCCAGGCTCAAAGGGTTAATTTATTTTCGCGTCCCTATACGCCAACCTTTTACACAGGTTCCATCCGCAGTTTTCTGGATGATATTAACCAGCACAGTCCAACCATCATTGAATATTCGGCCAACTTTTTAGACACCGGCAAGGTTATTACCCTCACCGGTTCGCCCGAAACCATTGGCGAGGTGCTGCACCAGGTGTTGGAAAGCCAAAAGATAAACCTGGTAGAAAAAAACAACAAAGTCATTATTACTCCAGCCACCGTTCCTTTACCAGCCGACTTTTTTATTTCCTGGTATTCTGTTTACGGTATTATAAAAGAAGATGTCAGTGGCGAGCCCCTGGCCGATGCTACCATCTGGCAACCGGCGCAGCAACGAGGCAGCTATTCCAATAACCACGGTTACTTTACTATAAAGCTTCCTGAGGGAAAAAATGAATTGTACCTCTCCTATGCCGGTTACGAAACCCATCGCATTGAGGTGAACCTGAAAGGGAATATCCGCATGGATGTGTTTATGACGCCCAAAACCGATTTCAGGGAAGTAACGGTGACCACTACGCCACCGGCGGCCCAGGTAGAAGAAAACAAGGCTTCCAAGGAAGCTGCCGGCTACGACATTATTCTGGGCGAATCGGATGTGCTGCGGTCTTTTTATTTAGATCCGGGGGTAAAGAACATCCCTGAGATCACCTATGGCATGCTGGTACGCGGCGGCAGCCCCGATCAAAACATTTTTCTGCTGGATGGCAATCCCATCTTTAACCCCACGCATTTACTGGGTACGCTGTCAATAGTGAATAAAACATCGTTGAAATCGATGTACCTGTACAAAAAGAATTTTCCGGCCCGGTACGGCGGTGGTCTGTCATCAGTAATTGATGTAATGACGAAGGATGGCAATATGCAGAAATGGCAAGGGGAAGCCAATGCCGGGTTACTGGCTGGTTCGTTTACAGTAGAAGGCCCCATAAAAAAAGACCGCTCATCGATCATGGTGTCCTTTCGCCAAAGCTGGATCAATCCAATCTTGCGCGCGCTTAAATCAGGCATCGATGTCGACTTTTATGATCTGCATGTGAAGTTCACCCAATGGATAGGCAAGAAAGACAAGATCATGATAAATGCCTATGCCGGGCACGATGCCCTGCAATTGCATCAGAACTATGCCAATAACCAGCAACGATGGGGCAATAAAGCGGCTACGCTGAACTGGAACCGGCTGCTTAGTGCACGCGCATTTATCAATTCTTCTTTCAACATCAGTAACTACGATAACCTGGCGGGCTTCCGTTATAATTTATACGACAGTTCCGGCCGGTTGATGCAGAACCGTGTTTACAATACTTACTCCAGTATTAAACAATACACCGCACGTACAGCACTGGAAATATCCCCTACCAACAATATAAAAATAAATGTAGGCGGCAAATATTCGTATACCCGCATCCATCCGTTCGACACCAATGTATCGCCTGATTTTACTGACAGGCCGGGCGATTTCAACGCCTTTCCCCCGCTGTCATTCCGCGAGCTGGCGTTGTATTATGAAAACGAATTCAGGATCAATAAAAAGATCTTTCTGCGGCCGGGTGTACGCCTTTCTTTTTACGAGCATAATGATTTTAAATACACCAGCTGGCAACCCCGGATGTATGCCGCATATAAATTTTCATCCCATAACCAACTCGAAGCTTCCTATAATCATATGACCCAATACCTGCATATGGTAACCAATCCATACATGGGTATCAACAGCGACGCCTGGGTTCCCAGCACAGGAGAATTGAACCCCGAAGAAAGCGATATGTTCAACCTGGGTTATAGCCATCGCAACAACAAAAACATTTCCTTTTATGCAGATGTTTATTATAAGCAAATGACCCATGTGACGAATTATGCAGAGGGACAGAACCTGTTTTTAAATACGGCCGACTGGGGACAAAGCGTAAAACTGGGTAAGGGCTGGGCGTATGGACTGGAAACAAAAGCGGAGCACATTACTGAAAAATGGTATTTACACCTGAGTTATACGTTGTCGTGGAACTGGCGGAAGTTTGCGGACCTGAACAACGGGGCGAAATTTCCATTTAAATACGATCGCCGGCACGAGATCAATGCGGCTGCTACTTTCAAATATAACAAGCATTGGAGCGCCTCTGCCTTCTGGACGTTTGCGACAGGCGACGTGTACACCTTGCCCAACCAGGTATATCCCGACTTCGACGATGCACAGCAGATCAGCGATCCGCTGGCGCCCAGGGAGTACCGGCTGATCTATCATTCATCCAACGCCAGAATGTACCGTACGCTGCCCTATCACCGGTTAGATGTGTCGGCCAGCAATTACCATAGATTAGGCGGTGGTCCTTTACAATCACGATTAACAGTAGGCGTATATAATATCTACGGTTCCCCCAGCCAGTATGTGTATGACCTGGAAGGGACCCTGGGAAAACGGTCATTGGTGGTAACTACCAAGTACCAGTTCTTTAAGATAACGCCCTATATTTCGTATACCGTGTCTTTTTAAAAACATGACAAAAAACAGCACACCATATTATTCTTTCAGCTGGCTTTTTTTGCTGGTGCTTTTTATCAGCGCCTGTAAAAAGAATTTTTCAAGCGATCAGTTTGAAGATGGTAAGCTGGTAGTGCTGGCAGAGATCACCGCACTTGATACGGTAAAAATTCCCATCGGTAAAACCATTAAAGTTGAAAACGGCAGCCTGATCCGGTTCGAAAAAGTAAATGACGCCACGGTTACCATTACTGAAAACAACACCGCCAGTTGGGTATTACAACCCAATTACTCGCAACAATACATCAACAATCCCACGTCGGTATTTACCAATAAAAAACGGTTTAAAGCCAATGCCAGCTACCGGATAGACATCAAACACCCTACCCTGGGCTCTGTGAGTGCAACCACTTACATCCCCGCTTTTCCGCATTTAACCGGGGTAGATACTTTCAGTACCCAGATTAATGATAAAGATGTGTTAGGGGTAAATATAACCTGGAAAGACTCGCTGGACTATGATGAGTTTTACATAATTGAATCCGTGAAAGAACTGGTAAAGAACAATCACTTCTTTATTTACCAGGGTAAACGCTACAGTTATGACACGCAATCGGGCAAAGAGTTTTATCAGACAGTAAAAAATACACCTGGCCTTAAGATACTAACCGATACGGTTAGTTTGAACAAGTATACCCGCCTGGATCTGTTTACCGAAGACGGCCAGTCGGAAAATGCAAAGATCGACAAGCTCACCAATCCGTTCAGACGAATTTTTTACCTTGATCCCTTCATCAATGGAGAATATTATAACACTACCTTATACATAGACAAACAGTTTTTTGTTGATCCCAAACAAAAAGGCCGCGTTCGATTGCAATTAAAATCTGTAAGCAAAGAATTGTACGATTACCTTAAGCTGTACGAGAAGTATAAAACAGATTTTGGCTCGGTGCCTACCACCCAACTGGTATCCCCTACCGGTAATATTGAAAACGGGTTGGGTGTTTTTGGGGGATCGGCTAAGCGGGAGCGGGTTTACTATTTTGATGTTTTGAAATAAAGTCAGCCTTTAGCTATGGTGATATTTTTCATTCCGGAGAATGGTGCATGCCCGGTATAACTGTTCGGCCAGGATCAAACGCACCAGCTGATGCGGGAAAACGAGTTTTGAAATTGACCAGGTAGTGTTGGCTCTTTTAAATACCGGTTCATCAACGCCATACACGCCGCCAATCAAAAAAATGAGGGTTTTAACGCTGTCATTGGCCCTGGCTTGTAAAAAATCGGCCAGTTGCGGCGAGGAGAACGAATGCCCACGTTCATCGAGCAATACCAGGTAATCATCCTTTTTAAGCCACTCGAGAATAGTTTCCCCTTCTTTTTTCTTCAGGTCCATTTCGCTGAGCATACCCGCATTTTTTGGCGTTGGGATCAGGTTCCATTCCACAGGGAAATATTTCGATAACCGGCGGGTAAAGTCCTCAATCCCTTCTTTTACATAGGACTCGTGGTTTTTACCGATTGACCAGCATTGAATTTTCATAACAAGGAGCTTTTAGGTGATTACGCATTTGATATGCCAGGGCAAGTTAAGTAATGTAATGGCCTAATGCCTGAAATTCAGGGTAAAAGGAAAATTTTATCAGCAATTTTTGATGATTTTTTTGGGAGGAATATCAAATAGGGCTATTTTTGCCGCCCATTCACGAAAAACACGGCCCCGTAGCTCAATTGAATAGAGCATTTGACTACGGATCAAAAGGTTTCTGGTTTGAATCCAGACGGGGTCACGAAAGAAGCTTCACAGAAATGTGGAGCTTTTTTTATGGCCGTAATTCAAATAATACTTTCACTAATACAAGTTGACTTTCAAAATATTAAAGAAATTTGATTCCAGGAATAGGAGTCATTTTTTTAAATTAAAAATCAGCAGTATTAAATGATTCTTTTGATCTGCCAAAATCGTTGATTTTGAAAATTTGCCAGAAATTTGCCAGTGCTGGAAAATCCTTAGCGAACCTACTTGTAAAGAGCATTTCTATATAAAATTACACATTTCAAATTGTAGAAAGCACGC
>JAJKIL010000100.1 GCA_021154515.1 Niastella sp.
ACTCTATGTGAAACACCGGTTTCAGGAAGTGAGCAAAGGGCAAAAGATCATGGATATTTATAGTCCCGAATTGTTAACCGCGCAGCAAAACCTGTTGTTCCTGTTGCAGCATGATGCCGATAACCAGGTGCTCATCTCCGCTTCCCGGCAAAAATTGCAATTACTGGGTATGAGTAATCAGCAACTGGACCAGGTAATAAAAAGCGGCAAACCGGTTTTTACGGTTTCCATTTACAGTGCCTATGGCGGTCATATTCATGAGAGCAGTCCGGAAGCTATGCAACAACCTGAGCAAACGGGCATGAAAGATGTTTCGTTGCTCACCGAAGAGTTGCAGTTAAAAGAAGGCATGTATGTAACAAAGGGACAGAACCTTTTTTCAATTTACAATCCCTCCAAAGCCTGGGCCGTGCTGAATATCTTTTCGGGTCAGGCGGGTATGGTAAAGGTGGGCGACAAAGTGCGCATAGTGCCGGAAACCGCGCCCGGTAAAGACTTCAGGGCGGCCATCGATTTTATGGAACCGTTTTACCGGCCAGATAGTAAAACTGCCACCGCCCGCGTGTATTTCAATAACCCGAATATGGGTATCCCCATCGGCAGCCAGGTGAAGGCCGTGATCTTTGCAGGCGCCCGTTCAGCCCGATGGTTACCCGAAGAAGCCGTGCTCACGCTGGGGCTCGATAAAGTGGTTTTTATAAAAAAAGACGATGCTTTCATTGCGCATAAAATTGAAGTAGGTATAGTGAATAATCATTTGATCCAGGTGTTGAATGGTCTCACTGAACAGGATGAAGTGGCCGCCAACGCCCAATACCTGGTAGATAGTGAAAGCTTTATTAAAGTGAAACAATAGGAAAACCGTATGTTACAGAATATATTTTATTATGGTCCGGGCCGCAGGAATACTACTCAGCTTTGCTTGCGACGCTACCTTGTACGCTTTTTTCTTTACGCAACTTTTTTGTTGTTGGCAGCAGCCTGCAAAAATAAAAAGTCGGTTGAAGTAGTAAAGGCTGATGTCTATTACACCTGTTCCATGCACCCGCAGATTGTGCAGGATAAACCCGGTAACTGTCCTATTTGTCATATGGAGTTGATCCAGGTTAAAAAGACGAACGAAACAAAAGATGAAATTATGCTCAGCGCTGAGCAGATCCAACTCGGCAATATTCAAACCGATACTCTGGGCAGTGCGTTAATGGGCGATAAAGTCGTATTGACGGCCACACTCAATTTCGATGAAATGAAAGTGAATACGGTCAGCGCCCGCATTACCGGCCGTATAGACAGACTGTATTTTAAAAACACTGGCGACTTTATAAAAAAAGGCGATCACTTGTTCGATCTGTACAGCGAAGAATTAAATACCGCCAAACAGGAATACCTCGCCGCACTGGAACGGCAACAAACGCTGGGTAATTCTATCATCGATTTTAAACAACTGTTGCAAAGCGCTAAGAATAAACTACTCTTATGGGGCGTAAGTGAATCCCAGATAGATGCGCTGGCAAAAACAAAACAGTTTTCCCCATTGACTGCATTTTACAGTACAGCTACAGGTTATGTAACTGAGCTGCCAATAAAAGAAGGGCAGTATGTAATGGAAGGCGGCGTGGTGGTAAAACTCGCCGATCTGTCAACCCTTTGGGCCGAAGCGCAGGTATATGCCTCACAACTGGCTTCGGTAGATTACCAGGGCGTGGCCACAGTACAATTACCAGATATGCCCGGAGCTGCTATAACAGGTAAAGTAACATTTGCCAATCCTGAAATAAGCACCGATACCCGCATTAATTTGTTACGCATTTCCATCCCAAACACCAACAATCAATTAAAACCAGGCATGCCTGCTTATGTAGTGTTGAAAAGCAGGGCCGGTAATGCACTTACATTGCCTATAGATGCCGTATTACGCAATGGGCAAATGGCCATGGTATGGGTGCAAACCGCAAGCAATAACTATAAAAGGAGAATGGTGGAAACCGGTTTGGAAAGCGGTGATCGCATTGAAATAAAATCAGGCCTGCAAAATGGCGATGTAGTGGTAGTAAGCGGGGCGTATTTGCTGAACAGTGAATATATTTTCAAAAAGGGTTCAGCGGCAATGGAGGTACATAAACACTAAGTATTGCCGGATAAATAGGAATGAGAAATATGTGTTATAAATTGATTAACAATTAATTGTTTGTGATAATTGTCGTAATAGTTTGAAAAACAACTGTTTAATATACCATACATGTGTCAACCATGTGTGAAGCATGTGTGTTCCATTGGTAAAGTACCCCGTTTGACACATGGTTCACACATGGATGAGGCCAGGTTCACACATGGTTTACCCATAAAAAAAGCGCCCCCGGTTGGGGGGCGCTCTCGTGAAAATCTATTTAATTGTTGAATGACTGGACGCGGTTGCTTATTTTACTTTGTTTACCACAGTTTCTTCAACATAGCTATGACTTCTGTTGATTTCGTAAACATCAGTAGAATTGTTGTTTTTAGATTTTACTACAACATGCAGTGCTGCATCACCAAAATCTTCAGACTTCAACATGAATTTTTTAGTTAAGCTGGCGGCTTTGAATTTATCAGTGTACAGAACGTTACCATACTCATCGCGGAAAGTAACAGAGTACTCATCCTCAGTGGCAGAGTTCAGGCTCAGTTCAAATACAGGTTGATTTTCTTTATTGCCTACAAACTTCAGATCAGTTACGTGTTTATTGTTAGGGCCTTCGTTATTAGCCAGAGTAGTATTAGAAAATGCTAAGGTAAAAGCTACTAATGCGATTGCGATAATGCTGTAATTCTTCATAAATCTTATTTTATATATTTCTTATTTCTATTTAATGTTTGCTATGGTAGCAAATTCGCAGGCAGGCTAATCGTACGTCTATTCGAAGAGATGGCAACTTTCTTTTTTCTTTACACCCGTTTGGTGTTTGTTGCGTTTCGTGATACAAACTTATGACGCGATCAGTCGCTGTAAAAATCAACTCTACTGTTATTATAGGATGCTAAACCCCCATATGAAATGTTAAAACCCTCTGTGGATGCGG
The DNA here is from genome assembly GCA_021154515.1 of Niastella sp. Taxonomy (GTDB): domain Bacteria; phylum Bacteroidota; class Bacteroidia; order Chitinophagales; family Chitinophagaceae; genus Niastella. The sequence goes on from JAJKIL010000100.1 coordinate 3,060, forward strand.
GTTTCAGCTAAATAGCACCATGATGCCCAACCCGTTTTAAGACATTACAAAAGGGCACCTGGTAATAATTCCTTAACGCATTTTCGGGTTTTCAGCCGGTCAAAATGCATTTTAAAGCCTTATTTATCGCTAACGATTGTTAGCATTTACGACAATTATGACTATCTTTGGAACCACTAAAAAACGTAATTGCCATGTCGGTGCAGGAATTAGAAAAGATCTTCCTTTCTAAAATTGACCAGGAAATCAAGATTGAACCAAAAGATTGGATGCCAGATGCTTATCGGAAAACGCTGGTCCGCCAGATCTCGCAACATGCGCACAGCGAAATTGTAGGCATGCTGCCTGAAGGTAACTGGATAGGCCGGGCGCCCAGTCTGAAACGCAAAGCCATTCTGCTGGCCAAGGTGCAGGATGAAGCTGGCCATGGCCTGTACCTGTATTCAGCCACGGAAACGTTGGGTACCACCCGCGAACAAACGATAATCGACCTGCACAGCGGCAAGGCCAAATACTCTTCTATTTTCAATTACCCTACCCTTACCTGGGCCGATATTGGCGCCATTGGCTGGCTGGTTGATGGAGCTGCCATCCTGAACCAGGTAATGTTGTGCCGCACTTCTTATGGTCCTTATGCGCGTGCTATGGTGCGTATTTGTAAAGAAGAAAGCTTTCATCAACGTCAGGGCTTCGACATCCTGATGGTGTTGTCAAAAGGCACGCCTGAACAACGCGACATGTGTCAGGACGCCATCAACCGGTGGTGGTGGCCTTCGCTGATGATGTTTGGTCCGCACGATAGTGAATCAACAAACAGCGAACAAAGCACCAAATGGAAGATTAAACGCATGAGCAATGATGAGCTGCGCCAGAAGTTTGTTGACATGATTGCCGAACAGGTAAAGGTGTTGAATATGACGCTGCCCGATCCCCATCTGAAATGGAATGAACAAACCAGTCATTATGATTTTGGAGAAATAAACTGGACGGAATTCTGGAATGTGGTAAAAGGCAACGGTCCCTGTAATAAACAACGGCTTGAGGCCCGGCGCAAAGCCTGGGACGAAGGCGCCTGGGTGCGCGAAGCGGCCAGCGTGTACGCGGCAAAAAGAAAAGCACGTGAAGCAAAGAAAGAAGAAAAACAAATAGCCTAAAAATAAAACGATTCTAATGGAAATAAGGCTGACAAAATATTATTACGGCGATATCCCCGAAGTTCAAGGAGGTGGTTCTAATAGAATTAATAAAACATCCTCCCCCTCCAATGGAGTGGGCCGGGGGGAGGCCTCCGGAGCCGACTGGCCTTTGTGGGAAGTATTCATCCGCAGCAAACAGGGCATCGATCATAAACATGTGGGCAGTTTGCACGCTGCCGATGCGCAAATGGCTATTGAAAATGCCCGCGACGTATATACGCGCCGCATGGAAGGTGTAAGCATTTGGGTGGTGGAAAGCAAATACATTCATGCTTCCAACCCCGATGAAGCGGCTTCGTTGTACGAACCGGCCAATGATAAAGTGTACCGGCATCCAACGTTTTACGATCTACCCGATGAATTAACCCATATGTAAACCCGCCATGACAAAGGATACATTATATAACTATACCCTGCATTTGGCCGACAACGCCCTTATGCTGGCGCAACGCAACAGTGAATGGTGCGGGCATGGGCCGGTGCTGGAACAGGATATTGCCATCACCAATATTTCATTGGACCTGATTGGCCAGTCGAGAAGTTTGTATCAGTACGCCGCTGAAATAATTAATGCTACTACTTCCCCCTCCATTGGAGGGGGCAAGGGGGAGGCCAAAGAAGCAACTGAGGATACATTAGCTTACCTGCGCGACGTTCGCGAATATAAAAACTGTTTATTGGTTGAACAGCCCAATGGCGATTGGGCGCAAACCATTTTACGCCAGTTCTTTTTTAGTCTTTATCAATACCGTTTATACCAGCAGTTACAACAATCAACCGATGCTACGCTGGCGGCCATTGCAGAAAAATCGTTGAAAGAAGTGACCTATCATGTTCGCTGGAGCAGTGAATGGGTGATCCGCCTGGGCGATGGTACAGGGGAAAGTCATAATCGCCTGGAGAATGCGCTTGAAGCCTTATGGGCGTTCACCGGCGAATTATTTACCCCGGCTGACTATGAGCTGGAGGCGGTTAAAGCAGGTTTTGGCGTTGACGTAAGCGCCCTGAAAGCGGAGTGGGAACAAAAAGTAAATGAGATCTTTGCAGAAGCTACCCTGCCCGATGCCGCTATAGGCGGCCGTGAAGGGATTTGGATGCAGACAGGTGGCAAAGAAGGTGTGCATACCGAACAGTTCGGCTATATTTTGGCAGAATTGCAATACATGCAACGCGCCTATCCCGGTGCTGAATGGTAGAAATCATAGGGCAAAGGGCAGAAGGCAGAGGGCAAAGAGAAAAATGCAAACTATAACAAACATATCAGTACAAAAAATATCGTCCA
>JAJKIL010000101.1 GCA_021154515.1 Niastella sp.
GCATGAACTGCAAAGTTATTTTGTACAGCGCATGGAAAAATACATCAACAGCAAAGGTAAAACCATGATTGGCTGGGATGAGATCCTGGAAGGTGGTTTGGCACCCAATGCGGTTGTAATGAGCTGGCGTGGCGAGCAGGGTGGCATCGATGCGGCCAAACAAGGCCACGATGTTATTATGACGCCCGGTGATTATTGTTACCTCGATCATGCCCAGGCAAAAAATGAAGACTCTTTAACTATTGGGGGCTATTTACCTGTTAAACAAACATACAGCTATGAACCTATCCCGAAAGAGTTCAACGAAACACAAGCCAAACACATTCTGGGTGCACAGGGCAACTTGTGGACAGAATACATACCCAATACCAAAAAGGTAGAATACATGATCTTCCCCCGCGTAAGCGCCCTGAGTGAGGTGCTGTGGAGCCCTGCCGCCAAACGCGACTGGAATGATTTTGAGACCCGTTTGCAAACGCAGTTCAAACGATACACTTTGTGGGGTACCAATTATAACAAAACGCTTGAATAATAAACAAACGATTGTTCTTTTTCTACCTGAAAGAAACCGCATTTCCCAATGAATACTGGAAATAGCTTTAATTTAGCGCAACTATAAAAACCGATTATTTATGAGCATGGTTGATTCGTTTGAGAAGATACCAGTACGTATTTATCCCGATCTGAAAGAAGGTTCTAAATTCGCAGCCAGAGAAATTGCTGACCTCATTCGCAGCAAACAGGCCGCCGGCCAGCACTGTGTATTAGGTTTGGCAACCGGTTCAACACCCCGGTCAACTTATGCCGAACTGGTGCGCATGCACAAAGAAGAAGGCCTGAGCTTTAAGAATGTGATCACTTTTAACCTGGATGAATATTATCCCATAGACAACGATGCCTTGCAAAGCTATAACCGCTTTATGCATGTGCATTTGTTCGATCACATTGACATTGATCCCAAGAACATTCATATTCCCAGTGGTGAAATTCCCAAAGAAGAAGTGAAGAAGTACTGCATGGAGTATGAACGCATGATAGAAGATGCCGGCGGCATCGATATGCAGGTGCTGGGTATTGGTAATAATGGACACATCGGTTTTAACGAACCCGGTTCCAGCATACTGTCCCGCACCCGCCTCATTACGCTCGACAACTCAACCCGGATTGCCAATTCGCATGAATTTGCGAATATCTCCGAAATGCCCCGCCTGGCCATCACGATGGGCATCAGCACCATTTTAAAATCCAGGCGCATTTTACTGATGGCCTGGGGCCCGGCCAAAACAGCCGTTGTGCAAAAAGCGGTTGAGGATAACGTTACGGAACAAATACCGGCTTCTTTATTACAACAGCACAATGATAGTTTGTTCATCCTTGATGAAGCGGCCGCTGCCGACCTCACCCGTTTTAAATCACCCTGGCTTACCGGTGATATCGACTGGACGCCCAAGATGATCCGCAAGGCTGTGGTGAACATGTCGCTGAAAGTAGAAAAACCTTTATTGAGTTTAACCAATAACGATTACCGTGATAATGGCTTAGGTGATCTGCTGGTTGAAAAAGGCGATGCCTACGAGATCAACCTGCAGGTGTATTACATGCTGCGCGACAGCATCACCGGCTGGCCCGGCGGTAAACCCGACCTACACTTACCAAACCATCCGGAACGCACCAAACCCTATCCCAAGCGTTGTGTGATCTTCAGCCCCCACCCCGATGATGACATCATCAGTATGGGCGGCACTTTCCAACGCCTGCACGATCAGGGGCATGATGTACATGTTGCCTATCAAACATCCGGCAACATTGCCGTTACCGATGAGTTTGTGACCAGGTTCATGGATTTTGCCGTGGGTTTTGAAGACATGTTTGGGGTTGACAGCAACAAATCAAAAGCGATCCTGGAACAGGCCCGTCAATACCTGCGATTCAAAAAATCGAACCAGATAGATACACCGGAGATCAGGTCGGTAAAAGGTTTAATCCGCCGTTGTGAAGCCAAGGCCACCTGCCGCTATGTTGGTATTAAAGAAGCCAATATCCACTTCCAGAACCTGCCTTTTTACGAAACAGGTACCATTGAAAAGAAACCAATGGGTGAAGAGGATGTTAAATTAACTATAGAGCTGTTGCGCAAAATAAAACCACATCAGATCTACTGCGCCGGCGATCTGGCCGATCCGCATGGCACCCATAAGGTTTGTCTGGACATCGTATTTGAGTCATTACGCCGCATAAAAGAAGCGGGTGATGAATGGATAAAAGACTGCTGGGTTTGGTTGTACAAAGGCGCCTGGCAGGAATGGGACCTCAGCGAAATTGAAATGGCCATCCCCATGAGCCCCGACCAGGTATTGAAAAAACGCTTTGGTATTTTTATTCACCAGTCGCAAAAAGACAGTGTGCCTTTCCAGGGAAGCGACAGCCGCGAATTCTGGCAACGCGCTGAAGACAGAAACGCCAATACCGCCAATTTGTACGCCCAGCTGGGGCTTACCAAATACGCGGCTATGGAAGCATTTGTACGCTGGCATTTTTAAAACAGATGACAATTATAATGAAAAGAGGCATCCCGATGGATCGGGGTGCCTCTTTTCATTATACCTTCCACAACTCTTTTTTGAAGGCATTAGTTCATCAACTCAATTAACGTTTGCTTTTCGGGTAGTTCGTTAAAGACATACACAGGGACCTCATCGATACCGATATTGAAACGCATGTCTTTCAAATGGGAGACATACCCTTTTACCGGATTATTAACATATACGATAATGAGGTCCGGCAACCTGTTGTCAAGTACTTCTAATAGCTGTTGAAAATTTTCTACACAATCCGCTTCTACAGGAACCGGAAGATGTTGCAACAACTGCTTCATAGAGAGCACGTTTTCGCTGTGGTCGTAAAACAATATAATATACCTGGTTTTCTCCTGCATACTTTACTGTTTATATAAACATCAATCTAAAAAATGTATTCCATCATTGCGATTTAGATTGTATTTTCGGTATTCGTATTATGTCGTAAATTATAGCTTTTACTCATTAAAAGAAAGTGTTGAATTTGAAGTGATCCCCATAAAACGGGGTGGCAGGTTAAAAAAAGTATATATATGAGCGTGTATAATCAGTATCCAACAAATGTATTAATTGCAGAGGACGACGACGAGGACTACCTGATATTTTCACTGGCGATCGAAGAACTTTCGTTCAAAGTGATCCTGTCAAGGGCAGAAAACGGCGATATTCTTTTTAAATTGTTGGATGAAAATAATCCCGATATAGTTTTCCTTGACTTGCTTATGCCCTGCAAGGATGGACGTCAATGTCTGAAGGAGATCAGGGCCAACAGGAAATACGATTCCATTCCCATTATTGTATATTCTTCGTTGGCAGACCTGCAGAATATTGAGTTTTGTTACCGCGAAGGATCGAACATGTATGCCATCAAACCGCATACACTGACTGAATTAAAGACCATTCTCGAAAAGATCTTCAGCATAGACTGGAAAAAAGTTCTGTACTTTCCTCCCCGTTCCATGTTTGTGTTGAACCCACAATAATAAATAAGGGTTTGTGGTGCGTACCACAAACCCTCATTCTTTCTTTTACCCCTATTTCTTTCCAAATAACAAAAGCGCTTCAGCATCCGGATTGGTGCTGGCTTCGCCGGCCGTTTCAACCGTTGCCTGGTGAACAGGCAGCGAAATAATGAAGGTAGAACCCTGGTTCACCTTGCTTTGCACCGAGATATACCCGTTGTGCTTTTCAACGATCTTTTTGCAAAGGGTAAGGCCAATGCCTGTGCCCTCAAATTCGCTATGTACATGCAACCGTCTGAACATGTCGAAGATCTGTTCGGCATATTGCTGATCGAAACCAATGCCATTATCCTGTATATAAATACGGCAATATTTTACCGGTTCTTTATTGGAGGTGGTGGCGGTAATAATTTCTGAATAGATCCTTATTGCAGGTGGTTCATCTTTTTTGCTATACTTCAGCGCGTTGCTCAACAGGTTTTCGAACAAAGGCCGCATCAACCCCGGGTTCACATCGATGGTAGGCAACGATTCAATTTCAAATTTGGCTTTTTTATCCTGGATGGTGGCATCCAACTCATCCATGGCCTCCTGTAAAATGAGATTGAGGTTATAATTTACAAAAGTGTCTTTCTCATTATTGATCCGGGAGAACGCGAGTATATCGCTGATGAGCGTTTGCATGCGCACGGCCGCATTTTGAATGCGGTTGATATAATTGATGGCCGGTCCATCGAGCACAGGCTGGTACTTTACAAACAACAGGTCGCTGAAGGTGCGGATCTTACGCAGGGGCTCCTGCAGGTCGTGCGAGGCCATGAATGCAAAACGGTCCAGGTCGCGGTTGGCCGATTCCAGCAGGGCAATGTTCTCAAGCAACTGTCGGTTCAGCTCTTTTACCCGGTCTTCCGACGCTTTTCGTTCCGTTACTTCCATTTCCAGGTTGTGGTTAATGATCGTAAGTCGTTTTTCCTGCTCAATAAGCCGATGATTTTTGCGGTACAGATCAACCAGCACCCCTACTTTTGCCCGCAATAATTCGGAGTTAATGGGTTTATAGATATAGTCTACCGCCCCCATGCGATAACCCTTGAAAATATTATCCTCCCCATAATTATTGGCTGTAATAAAAATGATGGGAATGTGTTTCAGTTTTTCACGTTCATAGATAAGGGCGGCTGTTTCAAACCCATTCAGGTTGGGCATTTTTACATCCATCAAAATAAGCGCAAAATCAATTTCATTCAGCAGGATCTTCAACGCCTGGCTACCCGACGCTGCTTTTACAAAAGCATAGCCGTCGGGAGCCAGGATGGCTTCCATCGACATTAAATTATCTTCGCGGTCATCTACTAACAGAATTTTTGGACGCATTGTTACGGTTTCTTATTTTTTCAATCAATGGTCAATTGTTAATGGTAATCAGCGCCTGTTATTTATAAAACCATACTCGCATCAATGATAAAAGCTGATCGATCTTCAAAGGTTTGGTGATATAATCCGAAGCGCCTGCTTCGATACATTTCTGCCTGTCGCCTTTCATCGCTTTTGCCGTTACGGCAATAATTGGCAATGTGCTGTTCTTGTGTTCGCGCCGTATCTTTTGCGTGGTTTCATAGCCATCCATTTCGGGCATCATGATATCCATGAGCACCATATCAATTTTCGGGTTGTCTTCCCTGATAATATTAATGGCTTCCTTACCACTTTCCGCCGTAATCACATTAATATTATAACGTTCAAAAACCGTAGTTAGTGCGAACAAATTCCGTACGTCGTCATCTACCACCAGAATATTTTTACCGGTGAGAATATCCTCTTTTTTCCTGATATTCTCTATTACTTTCCGTTTTTCAGCCTGCAGGTCTTTATGATTGATGTGCAGGTGCAATACGGTTTCTTCCAACAGGTGCTCCAGCGAGTTCACCCCTTTCAACAGGATCTTGCTGCTTACATTGTTCACCTGTTGCAGTTCTTTTTTGTTGAACTCCTTCGCTGAGTACATGATCACCGGGGTAAGCCTTGGCTTATGTTCTGCCACCTGGTTCACCAGTTCATGTCCCGGCAGGTCGGGCAATGAATAATCGAGGATGATACAATCGAAATCCTTGCTGTTGATCTCATGCATGGCCTTTTCGCCGGTTTGGGCCAGCGTTACCTGCATATTGTCGGTGCTTAACAATTTTACTATTTGCGATGCATCTACTTCATTGTCTTCTACAACCAGGATCTGTTTTACATCTTTCTTGTTAAAGGCCACTATATCATCGAACAGGTCGTTGAGCGATTCATTGTCCAACGGTTTCAGACGGAAGCTGCGGGCGCCGCGTTTCAATGCCAGCGCACGGTTCTCTTCGCCCGAGATCAGGTGAATGGGAATATGCCGGTAACTGAGGTCGTTGCGCAACAGCTCCATCACCTTCCAGCCACTGGTATCCGGCAACTTCACATCCAGCGTAATGGCAATGGGCATAAAGCGGTTGATAAAGTCAAACACCTCGATATAGTTGGTGGCTACAATAGCTTTCAACCCATACTGGTGCGCTTTTTCGACAACGATCTTGCCGAACCGGATGTCGTCTTCAACGATCAGGATGACTTTTTCGTTTGGTGATACATTGTTGCGGTCATCACCGGTATCGTTGATCATTTCATTCACGATATGCATACCACCAGCATCTACGCCTTCGCCGGTAACCCTGATCGAATTCAACAGCGTGTCAATTTCACCACTGTCGTTGCCCAGCTGGTACTGGTACTCAGTCAGGCTGCCTGGCGCTTCGCGGATAACCACACCCGATACATTATCTATTGGCAGGAACAGGGTAAAGGTACTTCCCTGTCCCGGGGTGCTATCCAGCTCAATGGTGCCGCCTAACAGTTCGGTTAAACCGCGGCTGATGGACAAGCCCAAACCGGTACCGCCATATTTACGGCTGGTACTTCCTTCTGCCTGCTGAAAGGCTTCAAAGATGATGCTTTGTTTTTCCAGCGGGATACCTATACCGGTATCATTGATAGCAAAGGCCACCACCCGTTGTGCATTATCGAGGATGGCGTTACCCGGCTTCCAGTTCTTCCTGGCATCGTAGATCTTCAGTTTCACTTCGCCTTTCTCGGTAAACTTGAAGGAGTTCGACAACAGGTTCTTCAGGATCTGGTTCAACCGTTGTATATCGGTCTCCATATTTTCCGGCAGGTTGGTATCTGTTTCAATCGTAAAGCGCAAATGACGGGCTTCCGCAATTGGCTTGAAGGTGGTTTCCACAAATGAGGTGATCTCGAAGAAACGTACCGGTGCAAAATTGGCGGTAATGAACCCTGATTCGATCTTCGACAGGTCGAGGATGTCGTTGATCAGTTGAATGAGGTCGTCACCACAGGAGTGAATGGTCTTTGCATACCGGATCTGCTTCTCTGTTAAGTTACCTTCCGCATTCTCATATAACTGTTGTGCAAGGATCAGCAAGCTGTTCAATGGCGTACGCAACTCGTGCGACATGTTCGCCAGGAATTCTGATTTATACTTCGAGGTGAGTGTTAACTGTTCGGCTTTTTCTTCCAGTGAGCGGCCCGCTTCTTCCACCTCCTTGTTCTTGGCTTCCACCTCATTCTTCTGTTTTACCAGCAACAGGGCTTTATCCTGCAGCTCATCGTTCGTTCTGCGCAACTCTTCCTGTTGTATTTTCAACTCACTGGCCAGTGATTGCGACTGGGTCAGCAGTTCTTCAGTACGGGAATTCGCCTCGATGGTGTTCAACACGATACCGATACTTTCCGTTAACTGGCTTAAGAAGTCGAGGTGGGTCTGGTTAAAGGTATCCAGCGAAGCCAGCTCAATGACCGCTTTCACATCGTTTTCGAACAACACCGGTAAGATGATCACATTGGCCGGTTTGGCTTTACCCAGGGCCGAGCTGATGCGAATGTAATTGCTTGGCACATTGCTCAGGATGATCCGTTCTTTTTCAAACGCTACCTGTCCTACCAGGCCTTCGCCAATGCCAAATTCGGTTTGAATATTTTTATCTGATTTGTAGCCGTAGGCTGCAAACAGTTTCAGTTTTACTTCGTTGTTGGTATCCTCATCCTGCCGTAAAATGTAGAAGGCGCCATAGTGAGAACTTACAACGCGCGCCAGCTCCGACAGGATCTTTTGGGTTACCGTTACCAGGTCGCGTTGTCCCTGCAACATCTGGCCAAACTTGGCGAGGTTCGATTTCAACCAGTCCTGCTCCTGGTTACGCAAGGTAGTTTCGCGCAGGTTGGTGATCATCTGGTTGATGGTATCTTTCAACGCTTCCACCTCACCTTTTGCTTCCACGCGAATGGTTCGGGTAAGGTCACCTTTTGTTACCGCCGACGCCACCTCAGAGATAGAACGCACCTGTGTGGTCAGGTTCTGCGCCAGCTGGTTCACGTTTTCGGTCAGGTTCTTCCAGATGCCGCTCGCACCGGGCACACTCGCCTGTCCGCCCAACCGGCCTTCAACTCCTAC
>JAJKIL010000102.1 GCA_021154515.1 Niastella sp.
AAATATGTACAAATGGAAGAGGAATTTGAAGACAGAAAGCAAAAGAATTATGTAAACAGACGATCTATTATGGATCTTGGTATGGGGGTCATTTACACGGGTATGGGTTTGTTGATGGTCTTTGCGGGAAAAGTGGGACTCGATGCTGTTTTCTCTGAACCATTTAACTATATTTTCGGTGGAATATGTTTGTTGTATGGCGGGTTCAGAATATACCGGGGCGTAAGAAGAAACTATTACCGGTAGTTATTTCACTAACGCCTGCTGTAAACGACAGCGGCACAGCAATCGCAATTGGCAAATTATACTTGGTTGAAACCGTATTAAATTTTCATTAAACAAAATGGGTTTAATGCAGTTTTGCCAGGCTTTGATAAACTAAGAAGGTACTATGATGAAATGGATAGGGCAAGCTCGACAGATGTTCCGGGGATTAGTAGGGTTCGTTGGAATTAACATGATCTTAACCTCATGTCATTCAGGTTCAGGTCCCACAAAAGCCCAGGAAAGCACCACCAGTGGTACCATCCACATTAGTGTGGATGAAAGTTTTAAGCCGGTGATCGACTCTCAGATCGAAGTGTTTGAATCGCAACATCCCGATGCACATATTGTGGTACAATACAAGCCGGAGGCGGAATGCCTGCGAGATCTGAACGTTGACAGCATTCGCATGGTTATTGTTACAAGAGGGCTGAGTGATGCTGAAGAAACTACACTTTCCAATAAGTTACAATTTAAGCCTACTTACGGTTCCATTGCTTATGACGCCATTGCGGTGATCATAAACAACGAGGTAAAGGATTCCCTGTTCACCATGCAGGACATTCGCTCCATTGCAAAGGGCACCAGCAATTTCAAGTACAAAATGTTGCTGGATGGGAAATCGGCTACCAGCACGGTGCGGTACGTAGTAGATTCACTGTTAAAGGGTGAGGCGCTGAGCAATAATATTGTGGCTGCGCAGAACACCCAGGGGGTAATTGATTATGTTTCTAAAAATCAGGATGCTATCGGATTACTGGGCGTAAGCTGGATCGGTAATAAAGACGATACCACCCAGTTGAGTTTCCTGAAAAAAGTTAAAATTGCCAAGATCGAAGCCAGGGATGGCTCCTATGTTCGCCCGGTTCAATATAATATTGCCTATGACATCTACCCGATGATAAGACCGCTGTATTATATTTTAAAGGAAAATTATGACGGGCTTGGCAACGGATTTGCAAACTTTCTTATCTACGAAAAAGGACAGAAAATATTTAATCGGGCATATTTATTGCCTGCGAGAATGCATCTGGAGACAAGAAACGTACAGATCAGTAAATAAAACTAAATCACGGATTCCTAATATATTATAAAACACTTAAAAAAATAGCGACTTACAATGAGCAAGCGATTCATCAGTTTTGTAACCATGGTTGTACTGGGTAGCAACGTGCTATTTGCCCAGAGTGTGGAGCAGGGACGAAAGTTCTTATATTACGAACGGTACAAAAGCGCCAGGGATAATTTTGAAAAATTACTGTCCGCGAATCCGAATAATATTGAAGCAACATACTGGTTGGGACAAACCATGCTTGAGCAAAAAGATACAGTAGGAGCTAAAAATCTGTATCAAAAAGCGCTTCAAACAAATGGCAATGCCCCTCTTATTCTTGTAGGCATGGGTGAAATGGAACTGCGTGAAGGCAAAAGCAACGATGCCCGCCAACGTTTTGAAACCGCCATTTCTTTAACCAAAGGAAAAGATGTAGAGGTTTTTAACGCAATCGGCCGTGCGAACGTTGATACTAAAGCCGGCGATGCCACCTACGCCATCGAAAAGCTGAACCAGGCTACTCAGGTAAAAGGGTTTAATAGTGCCGAGACCTATCTTATTATGGGTGATGCTTACCGTAAACAAATTGATGGTGGAAATGCCATCCAGTCTTACAACAAAGCACTCGGGCTCGATCCTAAACTGGCTGCTGCCAAGCATAAGATCGCTAAAATTTACCTGACCCAAAAGAATAACGAGCTTTTCCTGTCAAACTTCGATGAAGCTATAAAGCTCGATCCCGCTTATGCGCCTACTTATTTTGAATTATTCTACTACTGGTACTTTAAAGATGTAAATAAAGCTGCTCCTTACCTGGAAAGCTATACAGCCAATTCTGATCAGGGTCCTGAAGTGGAATACCTGAAAACCGACTTCCTGTTTGCCTCCGGCAAATTTGCTGAAGCAAGAGATAAAGCAAAAAGCCTGATCACCCAGTACGGCGACAAGGTAGCGCCTCGTATGTATAAACAAGTGGCTTATGCTTGCGATACCCTGAAGGACCTTTCTTGCGCCAATCAATACATGGCAACCTACTTCGCCAAACAAAATCCTGATGATGTGGTGTCTGCCGACTACGAAGAGCTGGCCAACCTGAACCTGCAAACAACTGGCCAGGAAGCCCAGGCTTTCGCAAACCTGCAAAAAGCGGTTGATAAAGATACAGTTGTTGATAACAAGGTGAAATACATCAATAAAGCGGCTGCCCTGGCCAAAAAGCTGGGCGACCGTAAACAGGAAGCTAACTGGCTGGGTGTGGCTTATAACCTGAAACCCAATCCAACCCAAACCGACCTGTATAACTGGGGTATGGCCCACTACCAGGCCGCTAATTATAAAACAGCCGACAGCCTTTTCTGTAATGTTTACCAGGGCAAATATCCTGACCAGATCTATGGTTACCTGTGGTGCGCCAGAGCTATTCAGGCTGAGGACACTACCATGCTGAACGATAAATTTGCGCCTGCCCAGGAAAAACTGGCTGAAATGGCCATGAAGCTCGATTCTACAAAATATAAAACACAGGCTATTGGTGCATGGTCTGCTTTGACCTCCTATTATAATGATGTTAAAAAAGACCCCAAGACAGCCTTAACCTATATCGACAAGATCCTGGCCGTTGACCCTGCTAATGCTTTTGCTAACCAGGTGAAGCCTATTTTGCAAAAAGCGGCCACCAAACCGGCATCTTCTCCTAAAAAGTCAGGCAGCGGCAGCACAACCAGTAAATCTGGCACTGCGGCGAAGAAATAACGGTTAACAAACGGTAAACAAACAAATAATTGCATCAAATTCAGTCCCCTGTCAGTAAAAACTGACGGGGGATTTTTATTTTAATCCATGATAAAGTTGAAAATATAAAACCCTGTCTTATTTTTGCGCCTAAACCAAACGGGTTAATCATATGTACCTGTTACAAGTCTCCAATACCGCCGTTGCCCACGACCCTAACAGTTCCTTCTGGTATCTTCCTATTGCTATTCAATTAATTTTCGCAATCATCTTTGTTGCTGGTATGATGGGCGTTACCCACTGGCTGGGGCCCAAACGTAATACCTCCGACAAGCTGGAAACTTTTGCCAGCGGTATTAAAAGTCATGGCGACGCTCGTCAGCCCATGGCCATTAAGTACTTCCTGGTGGCGATCTTATTTGTATTGTTCGATGTGGAAGTGATCTTTTTCTATCCCTATGCAGTAAATTTTAAAGCATTAGGCTGGAGTGGATTTGGCGCTGTTTTGATGTTCGTTGCATTTTTTCTATGTGGCTTTATATACATTATCAAGAAAGGAGCGTTAAAGTGGGAAGACTAAAACCAATGTGCAAATGGGAAAATTTGCAAATGTGAAAATGTCAATAGTACGTTCATTTAGGTAAAAAAGCAACCTTAATGAACGTTAGTTGTTATTTTGGTAGAGGTCTTTACGCATTTTGCTAATTTGGTAATTTTCAAATTTTTTTATGGCACGTCCTGTTCAATATAATATTTACGGTCAAACCGATGTGAAACTGGTAAAGGAAGGTCCTGAAGGTTATATGGGTGAAGGTTTTTTTGGCACCAGCCTCGATAAAGTGGTTGGCCTGGCCCGTAAGAACTCTATCTGGCCTTTACCTTTTGCTACCTCCTGTTGTGGAATTGAATTTATGGCTACTATGGGTTCGCACTACGATCTGGCCCGCTTTGGTTCAGAGCGCGTAGGTTTTTCACCCCGCCAGTGCGACCTGTTGATGGTGATGGGTACCATTGCCAAAAAAATGGCGCCCGTTGTAAAACAGGTATATTTGCAGATGGCAGAGCCCCGTTGGGTACTGGCCATGGGTGCCTGCGCCAGCAGTGGCGGCATCTTCGATACCTACAGCGTGTTGCAGGGTATCGACCAGATCATTCCTGTGGATGTATATATTCCTGGTTGTCCTCCCCGGCCTGAAGCAGTTATCGATGGTATAATGAAAATTCAGGACCTGATAGGAAAAGAAAGCTTACGCAGACGGAATAGCGATAAGTATAAACAATTAATGGAGAGCTACGGCATTCAATAAACAGACATGGCTTTAACGAACGAATATATCAAACAGCGGTTAACTGAAAAGTTTGGCGATTCCATTCAAAACTTTCAGGAGCCTTATGGCATGCTCACTTTCGAAGCGCCCAAAGAACTCAATCTGAAAGTGCTTCAGTTCTTATTCGATGAGGATGCACTGGCTTTCCGGTTTATGACCGATCTGCAGGCTGTTCACTATCCCGATAATAAAGGACGTGAGCTGGCTGTGGTGTATCACCTGCACAGCCTTACTGAAAATGTGCGCATCCGGTTTAAAGTGTTTACCGATATTCAAACCCCTGATGTTTTCAGCGCTACGGCACTGTTTTCAGCGGCTAACTGGATGGAAAGAGAAACCTATGATTTTTACGGAGTGAACTTTATAGGTCATCCTAACCTGAAACGGATCCTGAACGTGGATGAAATGGATTATTTCCCCATGCGCAAAGAGTTCCCGTTGGAAGAACAAACCCGTGTTGATAAGGACGATGATATGTTTGGACGTTAATTACGAATATAATTTATGAGCGATCATCATATAAAATTACCCGAAGGCTCCATTGAGAAGCAGACCACAACCCTGAATCTGGGGCCTACTCACCCGGCTACGCATGGTGTATTTCAGAATATCCTGGAACTGGATGGCGAACGCATCATCTCGGCCGAACAAACCGTAGGTTATATTCACCGTGCGTTTGAAAAGATAGCCGAGCGCAGACCGCTTTATCAGATCACCCCGCTTACAGACAGGTTAAACTATTGCTCAGCACCCATCAATAACATGGGCTGGCACCTGACCTGTGAAAAATTGCTGGGGGTAAAAACACCCAAACGGGTCGATTACCTGCGCATCATCATCATGGAACTGGCTCGTATATCCGATCACCTCATTTGTAACTCGATTGTAGGGGTTGATACCGGAGCTTATACGGGCTTTTTGTATGTGATGCAATACCGCGAACTGATTTACGAAATATACGAGGAAATATGTGGTTCCCGCCTTACTACCAATATTGGTCGTATCGGTGGTTTTGAAAGGAACTTCACCAATACTGCATTTGAGAAGATCGAAAAATTCCTGAAAGAATATCCCAAAGTATTACAGGAGTTCGAGAACCTGTTCACCCGTAACCGCATCTTCATGGAACGTACAATAGGGTGCGGACCTATCAGTGCCGAAAGAGCGCTGAATTATGGTTTCACCGGGCCAAACCTGCGCGCTGCAGGCGTTGACTACGATGTACGGGTTCATACTCCATACAGCAGTTACGAAGAATTTGATTTTGAAATACCTGTTGGCAGCACCGGCGACTGTTACGACCGTTACCTGGTTCGTAATCAGGAAATGTGGCAATCACTGCGCATAATCGAGCAGGCCATGCGCAAACTGAGCCAGTTCAAAGGAAAAGAGGCCGAGGTTTTCCACGCCGATGTACCTGAATATTACCTGCCCGAGAAGAAGGATGTATACACGAAGATGGAAGCGCTGATCTGGCACTTCAAGATCATCATGGGTGAGATCGATATGCCTGCGGGTGAAGTATACCAGTCGGTAGAAGGCGGCAACGGCGAATTAGGATTTTACCTGATCACTGATGGTGGACGTACCCCTTACCGGTTACACTTCCGTCGTCCGTGCTTTATATATTACCAGGCATATGAAGAACTGACAAAGGGTTCTATGCTGAGTGATGCGATCATTGTAATGAGCAGCCTGAACCTGATTGCAGGTGAAATGGATGCTTAAGCCGATTATAAACATAAATTTTATCAAAGACAGTGGCTCAATTTTCTGCGGAGAAATTAAATAAGGTAAACGAGATCATTGCACGCTATCCTGCCGGAAAGCAGAAAAGCGCCCTGATACCCGTATTGCATATTGCACAGGAAGAATTTGGTGGCTGGTTGAGTTCAGAAACCATGGATTATGTGGCTTCCTTACTCAAAATAGAACCAATTGAGGTGTATGAAGTAGCTACGTTTTATTCCATGTACAACCTGAAACCGGTAGGTAAATTCGTATTTGAAGTATGCCAGACCGGTCCGTGTATGTTGAATGGCAGCGACGAGATCATTGAATATATAAAGAACAAGCTGGGCATTAAAGTAGGGGAAACAACTGCCGATGGGTTGTTCACTTTGAAAACAGTAGAATGCCTGGGCGCCTGTGGTTATGCTCCCATGATGCAATTGGGTAAACATTACCGCGAGTACCTGACCAAAGAGAAGATCGACGCGATCATCGAGGAGTGTGAAAGAAACGCCGTGACGAATAATTAATAAACCTGACAGCATAATTGCTGAAAGACATATAGAATGGGAAGAAAACTTTTATTAGAAAAAGCGCATGTTCCGGGTATCCGTACTTACGATGTTTACCGTCGTGAAGGCGGCTACCGCAGTGTAGAAAAAGCGCTCAAGACCATGAGTCCCGACCAGGTAACCGAAGAAGTAAAGAAAAGTGGTTTGCGCGGCCGCGGTGGCGCTGGTTTCCCTGCGGGTATGAAATGGAGCTTTCTGGCCAAGCCTGAAGGCGTTCCCCGTTACCTGGTTTGCAACGCCGATGAATCTGAACCTGGTACCTTCAAGGACCGCTACCTGATGGAATTTATTCCGCATTTACTGGTAGAAGGACTGATCGTGTCGTCGTATGCGTTAGGTTCGAACAAAACATTTATTTACATCCGCGGCGAATACGCGTGGATCGTTGATATACTGGAACAAGCTATTGCCGAAGCCAAAAACAATGGCTTTCTGGGTAAGAACATCCTGGGCACCGGCTTCGACCTCGAAATTTATGTACAACGCGGGGCCGGCGCTTATATCTGCGGTGAAGAAACAGCTTTGCTGGAGTCACTGGAAGGTAAAAGAGGTAACCCCCGTATCAAACCACCTTTCCCGGCGGTTAAAGGTTTGTGGGACAGCCCAACGGTGGTGAACAACGTGGAAACAATTGCCGCGGTAGTTCCCATCATCAATATCACTGGTGAAGAATACGCCAAGATAGGGGTGGGTAAATCA
>JAJKIL010000103.1 GCA_021154515.1 Niastella sp.
AACATATACTCCCGGGGATCCTCAATGTAGTCAACATACGTTTGCGGCAGCACCCGTTCATCCCGGCCCGAACAATCTACCTGTACGCTGCTGGCATCTTTTACTTTATTAAGCCGGTAAATACCCGATTCAACCGGTATCCAGTTCAACAGATGGGTAAGCCAGCGCGGGCTGATCGTTATCATTTGTGGAACCGTACGGGTTGCAATGGCCAGTTGCCGGGCCGCTACATCCCCAAGGGCGGTTTGCTTTTTTGTTACTTCCTCTGACATATGGTTGATTTTTTAATTAGAAAAATAATTCTCCGATAGCCTCTATGCAGTTCCACCTCCTGTAATATACAGCATTTTGTTTAGTCCACTCTTTTTGTGTACTATTTAATATACATATTTAAAACTATCAAGTTTCGTGCAGTCATCCATTGCATTCACCACTTACATATTTGCTGAAACATTTTAGTCTATCATTTTGATAGGTTTGCGACTTACCATATATTTGCACCATCAAATGAGAACGACTAACCCACATACACTGTTACACCCATTCTGCCTTTATTTGCCGTACACCTGTTGCTGTTGTACTGGTTAACAGTTTACTCTTAACACTTTTCTACTACTGGTACATGGTTCGCCAGGCGGGCCAAAAAATTTGCTTTGCCATACACCATCCTGTTACGATGGCTGGTGACATCACTATTCTATACATTAACCTAAATAAGTATGCTACAAAAACAAGGCTTGCTCGCACTGATATTGCTATTCAGCAGCGGGCTTTTCGCACAAACAAAACTAATACGCGGTGTGGTGCTGGGCGCTGAAAACAAACAGCCCCTCGAAGGCGCAACCGTTGTCGTGAACAAATCAGAACACCCCGTTGTTACCAATTCCCAGGGACGTTTTGAAGTGGAGTTAACGCAGGACAAAGCACTGCTCACCATTTCATTTGTAGGAAGAGAGTCCTACGAAACAGAAGTAAAGGCTGGTCAGCCAGACCTTACCATTCTTTTAAAGGCTTCTAATTCCACTCTGGAAGAAGTGGTGGCGGTAGCGTATACGACCGTTAAACGGTCAGGATATCCTGGCGCAGTGACCTCCATCTCTTCCGATAAAATAAACAACCGGCTCACGCCCAATATCACCAATGCGTTGCAGGGCCTGGCGCCCGGGATACAAACCACTTCCGCCAATGGACAGCCTGGTAACAGTTCCACCATTCGTATTCGTGGCGTGGGAAGCATCAATGCCTCCAGCGCCCCGCTGTTCGTGGTGGATGGGGCGCCGTATGAAGGCGATATCAATGCGCTCGACCCGGCGGATATTGCCGCAATCAGCATACTGAAAGACGCTACAGCCGCCAACCTGTATGGTTCACGGGCAGCCAATGGCGTTATTATCATTACCACCAAACAGGGAAAGAAGGGCGATGCCGTTATCAATGCCACCCTGAATCAGGGCTGGGGCAGCCGGGCGGTAAAAGATTATGACAAGCTGGGTACCGATCAATATTTTGAATTGTATTGGGAAGCCCTGCGCAATAAAGCGCTTTCTAATGGGCAAACAGACGCGCAGGCAGCTGCTACGGCCAGCAGTGCATTAGTGTCAAATCTTGGCATCAATCCTTATGGCGCTGCTTATCCGGAGCCTGTTGGCCATGATGGCAAGCTCGTTGCAAGCGCCAAACCATTATGGAACGATGATTGGGAAAAAGGCATGCATCAGAGCGCGAAATACACGCAGGCGCAACTCAGCTTTTCAGGCGGTAGTGAAAGATCAACTTACTATGTTGGCGGCGGTTATACGAATAATGATGGCGCTTTTCTTTCTTCCGGTTTTAAACGCTATAACTTCAGAAGCAATCTTACGTTGCAGGCAAAGCCCTGGTTAAAAGTGGGTCTTAACATCAACGGCGCCAGCACTTCGCAGGACTATCCCACCTCCTCCGATTCAAAGCAGGCCAATGTAGTGCTGTTTGGCCGTACCATTCCCGGCTTCTATCCCATTTATCAGCGAAATGCCGATGGCAGCTACAAGCTCGATAACATTGGCCAACGGCAATTCGACTACGGCGCTTACCGGCCCAATGCCGCCTTACCGAAGTACAACCTCATTGGCTCCATGCCGTTAAACAGATCAAGAAATACCAATGAGAATGTTTCTACCCGCACGTACCTCGAAGCGGCCATTACCAAAGCGCTGAAAATTAAAACAAGCTTCAACCTGGATTATACCAACCTCAATTCATTGTACTACACCAATCCATTGTTAGGGGAAGATGCTGCGATTGGTGGTACCGTACAAAAAAACAGTAACCGTTTTCTCGCTTATACCTGGAACAACATTGCCACCTACGACCTCGATATTGCATCGGCACATCATATCAACCTGCTGGCAGGACATGAATACTATTATCTGAATTCGAGCGGACTGAGTGGCAACCGCCAGAATTTTGCCCTGCCTTATCTGTATGAACCCGTGGCGGCCTCACAGCTGATGGACTTCACCGGCACTTCCGATAATTATACCAAACTGAGCTTTTTCGGCCAGGGACAATATAATTACCTCGGTAAATATTTCTTTACCGCCTCTGTGCGCAGAGATGGTTCTTCCCGCTTTTCGCCCGATAGCCGCTGGGGTACTTTCTGGAGCACCGGCGCCTCCTGGCGGATCTCGGAAGAAGAATTTTTGAAACCCGTAAACTGGCTGAGCGCCCTGACAATAAAAACAAGTTATGGTGCTTCCGGCAACGACAACCTATCCACTACCAATGGCGGTTATTATGCTTACCTTCCGTTGTACAGCATAGAAAACAACCTCGGTAATGGCGGTGTGGTTCCTTCCCGGCTGCCAACACCTGGGTTAAAATGGGAAACCAACCTGAACTTCAACACCGGTGTTGATTTTGGTTTTTTGAAAAACCGTATTTACGGAAGCTTTAATTATTACAGAAGAACCAGTAAAGACCTGTTGTACTCCAAACCACTGGCCGGGTCTACGGGCTTTACCGCCATAAGCGCCAATATCGGCGAATTACGCAATACCGGTGTGGAACTGGAACTGAACGTTGTTCCCGTCAGCAACAACGACTGGCGCTGGCTGGTAGGCATTAACGTTGCCCACAATAAGAACGAGATCACCTCCCTGCCACAAAAAGAGATCATCAGCGGCACCAAAAAATTGATGGTGGGCACCTCTGTGTATGATTTCTTCCTGCGTCAGTGGGCCGGTGTGGATGCTGCCACAGGTAATCCTATGTGGTACCGCACTACGGCCGATGGTAAAAAGGAAACTACTTCTACCTACTCGCAGGGTACACAATATTATACAGGCTCTGCCCTGCCCGATGTAACCGGTGGCATTACCAGCTCGCTTACCTATAAACAAGTGGAATTATCATTTGTATTCGCATATAGCCTGGGCGGTAAAGTACTGGATGCAGATTATATTTCCCTGTTGACCGGTGCAGTAAATCCCGGCCGTAACTGGTCGCCGGAATTGTTGAGCCACTGGACACCCGACCACACCAATACCAACGTTCCGCGTTTTACCACCGACGATCTGGGCTTTACCTCCACCTCTTCCCGGTTTTTATACGATGCTACCTATGCACGTTTGAAACAATTATCGCTGGGTTACAATATTCCGGAAAAACTGTTGGGGAGAATAGGATTTAAATCGGCCAAAGTATATGGGCTCGCAGAAAACCTGCTGACCTTCTATGGCCACAAGGGCATGGACCCCGAACAGGCTGTTGATGGCACCACCTACTATCAGTACCCGCAAATGAAAACCATCTCCGTGGGCGTACAGATAGGCTTATAATGTTCAACTTTAATTACAATTGTATGAAAACATATAAATCATATATATACTTTGCAGCGCTGGTGTTCGGTTTATCTGCCTGCAACAAGCAATTAAACACGGCCCCTACCAATGCAGTGCCCGAAGAAATTGTTTTGAGATCCGTTGCCAATTTAAATACGCTGTATGAAGGCTCCTGGCGTGCTTTGATGGATGATTTTTATAGTGACATCTATGGCAATCCCGGCTTTAAAACCATTGCACTCGTAAGCGAAGCCATGGGCGATGATGTGGCGTTGATCACTACCAAATACAGTTATGCCCCCGTTTACCGGTTCACCCAAATGGTTGATAAAACCCAAAGCCGTAACAATGCCATCTGGAACCAGTTGTACAAGATCATCAACAGCACCAACATCATTATTGCCAATGTAGATAATGTAACCGGCGATGCTACAGCCAAACAGGTGCTGAAAGCACAGGCACTGGCATTGCGGGCACACCTTTATTTAACCATCGCTTCGTTCTATCAGTTCTCCTATTTAAAGGACCCGCTCGCTAAAACAGCGCCCATCTATACAACGCCCACCACCGACACTACGCGTGGTAATCCGAAAGCAACCCTGAAGGACATCTATACACAGGTGTTTGCTGATTTGTTGCAGGCAAAGGGATTGCTCGATGGGTATCAACGTACGGCCAAATACAAGATCAACAAAGATGTAGTAAACGGATTGCTGGCACGCGCTTATTTGAACACGGGACAATGGCTTTCCGCCGCCGCAGCCGCCGATGAAGCATTGAAGAACTATCCGCTGATGCCACCAGCAGATTATACCAAAGGATTCAACGACGTAAACAATTCAGAATGGATCTGGGGACACCCGGAAATACCCAGCCAGAGCGATGGCAGTTACAGCTTTAACTTTCTGGACGTGTCTTCTCCTGTCTCTGGTTATTACAGCTTTATGGCCGATCCGTTCTTTGGCGAATTGTTCGACAATGGCGATATCCGCAAAACTCTTTTCTCCTGGGATAATAACCCGGGCCGCGAAGGAAACCTGCAATATAAAAAGTTCAGGTTCCGCGACGACGAAACCGGTGATCTTGTTTTGATGAGAAGCGCTGAAGCTTACCTGATAAAAGCGGAAGGGTATGCACGTGAGAACAACATTACCGAAGGCGCCGCTGCACTCAATGCATTACGTACCGCCCGGGGCGCCATTACTTTTGACCCCACTGGCGCTACTCAACAACAATTGATCGATGCCATTCTTGTTGAACGCCGCAAAGAATTATGGGGAGAAGGTTTTGCCCTGGCAGATATTATCCGCAACCAATTGCCTGTAGTACGTAAGCCGTATGTAGATGGCAGCGGTAATGACCGGAAGGTTACCATTACCACGCCAGATGGCGTTACCAAACAGGTGCCGGCAAAATATCACACGGCCCTGAAATTTGCTGATGGCACGCCTTTCGTTGCCAACAGCCCTAATTATTTGTTCACCATTCCGCAGACAGAAGAACAAAACAATCCGAACCTGTTCAATTAAAAAAACACTATAAATGAAAAAGCCAGGCTGGAAACAGTCTGGCTTTTTCATTATTTACATCATTGTATTTTCATCATTGTTTTCAGCACCTGTTCAAGGTAAATATCTTTGGCTAACCCTTTTACCCAGGGGCCATTATCTTTTCCGGGAAGCTCCCTTATATCCATCTTTCTCTTGTCAGGCAATTGCAGAATGGTTTCAAACCGGTGGGCTATCCGGGCTCGCTGTACAAGATAGGCCCTGAACAGCCCCAGCGGCATCCCCTGCCCTCTTGTATTGCGAAAATTCCCCAGTGAGTCATTGTACCGGCGAATGCTGTTAAAAGCACTGTCATGGCTAATATCCTGTTCTGCATGCGCTGTCAGCTGATCTATGTTACTACTGGCTTGAGGTGTAAATGCGATAGGTTGTATTTTGTCCCAGTTCAATGCAAAAGGCATATTTCCTTCGTGGATGCCCTGGGTTTCGTAAATATCAGGCAGCACAATATCCGGGATCACTCCTTTTTGTTGCGTGGAGCCGCCATTGATGCGGTAGAATTTTTTTACGGTGAGTTTCAATGCCCCTTCTTTTTCCAGGCTCAGCTGCATTTGGGTTTGTACGGTACCCTTACCGAAAGTGGAACTGCCTATTATAACCCCTCGTTTATAATCCTGGATGGCAGCGGCAAAGATCTCCGAAGCAGAAGCGCTCAGTTCGTTGACCATTACAGCAAGCGGGCCACTGTACAATGGTTCCGGCCGGTTGCTGGCCAATATTTGCGGCGTTCCATTGCCTGCTTTTACCTGTACTACAGGCCCGCGACCCACAAATAAGCCCACCATCTTTATTACCTGGGCCAGGGAACCGCCACCATTATTGCGCAGGTCGATAATGATGCTGTTTACGTTCTCCCCTTTCAGCTTAATCACCTCCTGCTCTATATCGTCTGCACAATGCGCGCCATCTTCATGCGTGAAATCATCATAAAATACGGGCAGATAGATATACCCTGTTTTTTTGCCATCCTTCATGATGATGGCGCTTCTGACGCCTGCTTCCTCCCTGCGTATTTCCTCTCTTACCAGTGCTACGTCAATTATACTGCCATCTCCTTTCCTGCAATAAAGTTTTACCACAGTACCCTTTTCACCCCTGATGAGCCGGGCCACTTCTTTAACCGACATACCTTCTACTTCAGTCAGCGTGTCTTCATTTCCCTGCCCCACCTTTACGATCTGGTCATTAATGGCCAGGACATTGCTCTTCCAGGCAGGACCGCCGGCATCGAGCGAGGCGATAATTACATGGCCTTCTTCATCTTCCTGTAACAAAGAACCAATGCCGTAAAAACGATTGGCCATGTGCTGGTCAAATTCCTGTTTGTCGAGCGGCGGAAAATAATCAGAGTGCGGATCTGCATAACGGAGAATGCAGTTCAGGTAATTACTGAAAAGCTGTTGCGTATTCTGTGCAAAGTATCGGGTAAGCTTTCTGTCCAATTGTTTTAAGAGGCTTTCGCGGGCCTGCTACTCCAGCTGCTTATCTGTTTTGCCATGGGTGGCGTCACCGGTTTTACTTTGTGCGCGTTGCTCCTGCAGGGCTGTTAATTTATCCAGTACAATTTGTTTCAGGTAATTGTTCCATCTTTGCTCGCGCACCGCTTCATTCCGGGGAAATTCCACCGGTTCCTGATCAGGAAAAATACTATCCTTGTCATTGAAAGTAATGGGGCGTGATAACAACCGCCTGTAGATCACAGCAGCCTCGTTGTACCTTTTTGCATACAGACTGGTTACGGCCGGGAAAAATTTTATGGAATCGCCATGCAATTCATTATCCAGCGAAAGTTTATAGGCGCCAAGCAGCAGGATATCTTCTTCCAGAAAGATATTTTTACGGTTATCAAGCGTATGTAAGTGGGCTTCCCAGATCCCTTCAGAAAAATGGTCATTGATCACCGGTTGCAGGTAATGCCTTTGTTCCAGCATAGTACCCACCTGGGTCAGGATCCTTTGTTGGTCATCAGGCGGCCCGGTAAAAGACAGCAGGATCAGGCAAACAATCGTTATTATTCCTTTTTTCATCTATTACACCAACGTGTCTGGGAGACTTTTATTATAACCCCGGAACTTTGTACATATAATATCTTCATCTTCAATGGATCCCTCCATAAGGCAAGCGGGATGATGGGAACAACCGTCAATCTGCTTAATAATCGCTGTTATTCTCTATGTATAGCGAAAGGACATAAAGACAAAGCTTATTTTCGGGATAAATTATGAACAAATATGGATCGCCATGACAGCAGAATACTTCAGTTGCTCGCAGAAAATGCCCGCATTACCGGTGCGGACATAGCCCGAAAAATAAATCTTTCGCTGCCTGCAGTAACAGAACGATTACGCAAGCTTGACAGATCGGGGTATATAGAAAAGTACACGATAAAAGTAAACCGGCAACAATTAAACCTGCAATTGCTGGCATTTATCCAGGTTTGGATCGATCACACCAAAACCGTACCGGTAAAAGAGAACCTTATTGCACTAAACGAAGTACTCGAATGTCACCATACAGCCGGTGATTACGATCTATTGCTGAAAGTTCTGGTAAAAGATACGTTGGCACTGGAAGAATTGCTGGTAAAAAAGATAAAATCCATAAAAGCGATCACCCGCACCAATACCACCATTATCCTCAGCACCTATAAAGAAGAGATCAACACAAAAAACTTTTAAATGACAGCAATAGAAGCAAAAGAATTAGTTCATCAATTTGAGAATGGCAGGTTGCCGAAAGAAAACTGGACGCATGAAACGCATTTTGTAATGGCGCTTTGGTATTGTTGCCAGCAGCCATTACCACAGGCAATTGAATCAATCAAAGAGGGAATAAAGAAATACAACATTAGCATTGGCGGGGAAAATACCGATCACTCAGGTTATCACGAAACGATCACCGTTTTTTACACCAGGCTTATTATTAACTATGTATTGCAAACCGTCGCCGGCAGGCAATTTGAAAGCCAACTGAACGGGCTTTGGCAACAGGAATTTTTAAAGAAAGATTTTCCGTTTAAATATTATAGCCGGGAATTATTAATGAGTAAAGAAGCCAGAAAGAACTGGTTGGCCCCGGATTTACAGCCGCTATAGCCCGATGCGTTTTTTGCAGGTTACATTATTTCCATGCCTGACTGAAAACAGCACTCATTGGAGCAATCATAGGCGCGGCGCCGAATTTTTCCGAGAGTTCCTTTTCAAGCTTGCTCTTTATCTCATCTATCCATTCGGGATTATGTTGTCTTATTTCTTTAAAAATAAACCCGCCATCAACCAGGCCGGTTGCGCATTCCTTCGCAGTTGGGCAGACCGAAAACTGCGCTACTTTCTCAATAAATATTTTTGAAAACCCCGCTTGTTCCAACAATGGCCTTATGTCATCTTCCTGGTGCATGGGCATTTTTCCGTGAAAATGCATTTGGCATTCGTTCGGTTCCGTAAATCTCTTTCACCGGCATGCGGGCAGTTTTAGCAACATCCGGCACCAGGCAAAGCATATTGTCTATCGGCATCTGGTATACTTTACCCAGGCTGCCGGAGTCAACCATCGTACCTTCATGATACCATTCTTTTTTAATAGGGTAATTAATAAACAATCGCTTATGGGTAGTAGTGTCTTTAATGGACATGGCCGATAATTTTACAGGAGCCATTTTCCCAGGCTGTGTAAACTGAGAACGGGTCTTCACAGGGTCCTGAGATTGCGCAGAAGCAACTGTTCCGGTTATTATCAATAACAGGGTGAAAAGAAAACGGTTACTCATATCAGTATTTTTATTTAAATGATGCTATTCTCTTCAAATTTACACATTCGTCAGAAGAAGAAAAGCAGGTCAGTTCTGTAAAGTATAAAATTAATGCACCTCCTGATAAGTTGGTTTTGCTAAACATATAACTTACCTGCAAAACTTAATCCTATGTCTAAATCTTTTCCTACGGCAAGGGCTGTTATGCTATTGCTGCTGCTGACGTTGTTTATGACACCGTCAATGATCCATGCGCAGGATATTACCAGCCTGGGTGGTACCATTAGCGCTCAATATCAAACAGGCTCTCCTCCCGGTGAAGAATACACCAATCTCATCGACAACAATGTAAACACCAAGTACCTTACCTTTAACGCCTCGGCCTGGATCCAGTACCATGCAAATTCAAGCTATATTGTAACAGGCTATACCCTTACTTCTGCCAATGATTATGCCGAGCGTGATCCCCTGAACTGGACCTTACAGGGCTCGAATGACGGAGCCAGCTGGAACACGATCGACACCCGCACCAACGAGGATTTTCCCAACCGGTTCCAAACCAGGTCCTTCGCATTCAGTAACAGCGCAGGCTATACGTATTACCGCTTTAACCTCACCTGTAACAGCGGCACTACCCTTCAGCTGGCTGAAATTGAGTTATTTGGAACACCTGCAGCAGGCAACTGGACTGCCAACTGGATCTGGACGGCCGACCAGGGACCTAATAACTCCTGGGTATCGTTCCGGAAGAAAGTAACCCTGAGCGCCAAACCTGCCAAAGCCATTACAAAGATCGCGGCAGAGAACAAATACTGGCTGTATGTGAACGATAGCCTGGTATTGCGCGACGGCGGGCTCGACATCCGGCCCGATCTCAACAACACTTATTATGATGAAATAGATCTCGCGCCTTATTTGAAGAGCGGGGAAAATACCATTGCGGCACTGGTCTGGTATAAAGGTGGCGCCGATGGGTATTCACAAAGAACCGTAGACAATGGCGGCTTTTTATTCGAGGCCGGCATCACAGGCGCCAGCCCTGCTTCCATTGTATCAGACAACAGCTGGAAGGTGAAGGTGGATCCGGCGTTTAATCGTGGTACTTTCAACTTCAAATATGCAGTGAGCGGTTCTATCACTTTCAATAACGCCACCTTTATCGATCCCATCCCCAACGTAGTAAAAGCAGGATATTACAGGGTGACCGGCAGTGGCAATCTATGGACGAAATGCGCCGATGAAGGAGGCTCCTACACACTACCCGGCGTATGCGACGTAGCCTATGGGTCGGAAAACAACCAGCTGAAGCCGGCCGGTGATTATAAATGGGTGGAATGGCCGGTAAGTTATGATGGCATGAACGCCATGCAGGGATGGCAGGCGGCCAGCTACAACGACGCCAGCTGGGGCAATGCCACAGCAAAAGGCGCACCGCCCGTTGCGCCCTGGAATACCCTGGTGCATAGAACTATTCCATTCTGGAAAGACTATGGACTAACAGCTTATAACAACGCATTTCCTTCAACGATCAATACAAACACCACTATAACCCAAAACCTGGACATTAACATCCAGGGAACACCTTACCTGAAGGTGAATGCACCCGCCGGGGTGCGCATAAAGATCATCCTGAATGATTTTTACTGGCAGGAATATATAACCAGGGCAGGTGTGCAGGAATTTGAATGTTTTGCCTGGCAGAACTCGAGCAACCACACCGTAACCTACGATTTCTCCAATGTAACGGGCACTGTTACCATCCTTGATCTGAAGTTCAGGCAAACAACTTACAACACCGACATTCGCGGGGTCTTTTTAAGTGACAACGGGCCTCTCAATAGCCTTTGGAACAAAAGTAAAAATACTTCCCGTGTATGCATGCGTGACATATTTTACGATTGCCCTAACCGCGAGCGGGGCCAGTGGTGGGGCGATGTTTCCGAACAGATCCTTTACTCGTTCTACCTGTATGATCAGAATGCCAGCCTGCTGGCGAAAAAGGCCTTCAGGGAACTGATGCACACACAAAAGGCGGATGGCTCTTTGTATACCACCGCACCTGGAAATGCATTTAATCTTCCAGATCAGAACATGGCTGCCGTGGCCATGCTGTGGAAATACTACCTGTATACAGGCGATGCAGACCTGGTAAGGGAGGTTTATCCGCAAGCAAAAAAATTCATTGATTACTGCGCCGGCACGGCCAACAGCGACGGCATGCTGATACTACAGCCCGGCCAGGGATGGAACCTGTGGAACTGGATTGACTGGGGCAGCAATAAGGATATTGTGGAAGGAAGCGCCAATACTTTTTGTAATGCCTTATACCTTACTTTGCTCGACGCTATGATCAACATGGCTGATCTCACAGGCGCCACTTCCGACAAAACCTATTACCAAACATTGCAGAACAAGGTAAGATCCCAATTCAATACCTACTTCTGGAACAGTGCTGCCAATGCGTATGTTTTTCACAGAAATAACGGCGTGCAATCATCGGTCATTGACGACAGAAGCAATGCCTGGGCAGTGCTGGCCGGCATGGTAGATGATTCACGGAAGCCCGGTGTATTAACGGTGCTGAAGAACCGGAACGACGCAAGCCCCTACCAGGAAATGTATATTGAAATGGCCCTGTCGATGCTCAACGCCAATGATGCTCTAACGCGTATGCGAAGCCGGTATGCCGTCATGATCGATAACTGGTCTTCTACCCTTTGGGAAGAATTTCCGGCAAGCAACAGCAGCAGCAATCATGCCTGGAGCGCCGGTCCGCTTTACCAGCTCAGCGCTTATACATTAGGAGTGAGGCCTTCCCTGCCCGCCTATAATGAATTTATTTTTCAGCCGCAGGTGACCAGCCTTAACACTATTCTGGGCCGGGTTCCTTCCCCAAAGGGCGATATTATTGTTTCATACATCCGGAATGCCAACGTGTACACACAAACATTGACCAGTCCGCTTAATACAGTTGCAATTGTGGCAATTCCCAAAGGAATGCTCGCTGCCGGCGTGAAAGAGATCGACGCCAATAAGGTAGCTATCTGGAAAAATGGTTCGTTCATAAGCGGCGTAACAGGTATAAGCTACGTGGGAGAAGATAATGACTACATCCGGTTCAGGGTGCAGCCGGGTTCGTGGACCTTCACCGCATTTTCCCAGGCAACAACAGCCGATGGGCCGGTGGTTCTTTACATCGATTGCAATTATGGAGGCAGGGCGGTTGGCCTGCCTGCAGGCAATTACAATCTTTCTGATCTGATAGCCAGGGGCATACCCAATGATTCTGTATCATCGATCAGGGTATTGAACGGATACCGGGCCATATTGTACCGGGATGCCAATTTCAGTGGTAATTCGTTGACGAAAACGGCCGACACCTCGTGCCTGGCAGATGAGGGCTGGAATGATGCGCTAAGCTCAATTATTATACAACCCATATCTGCGCGGATGGCCGCTACGGATAAACTTCAACCTGCCGGCGACGATAAAACCGGGGTACAATTGTACCCCAACCCTGCCAGCAGTGTGCTTACGCTATCCCTGGGCAATTCTGGTTACCGCTATCTGAATATTATTGACATGGACGGGCGTACTGTAATAACAAAAACCCTTCCTGCTCATGCATCTTCTGTAACGATCGATGTGAGTAACCTGAAAAAGGGCATTTACTCAGTTGTTTTGAAAGGCGGCAGGAACGGGAACTTATTAAAAAAGATGGTAGCGGAGTAGTTGGAAGGCAGCTGGGTAACAGGTGCTAGATGGGATGTTGATGGCGGTGTGATGGCCGGAAGAAATGAAAAGCGAATAAAAGTCCACAAAAGATATCAATAAATCTTTGTGGACTTTTATTTCTACCAGGGGCAATTTTATTCGGGTACTTACCCTATAATATTAAAATATGCTTTTATAATTAGCTGGTAACCATTCGTAGGAGTTATTAACAAATTTCAAATGTCCAATACCGGGGAATGAAAGATGCGGTGCAGCAATCCAATAACCTTTTTTAACGGCATCTTCAAATGCCTTTTTCCGGGTTATTTTGGCGCCGGTGAGATCCACGTCGAAATCAATGGTTATGGAGGGGTCGGCAAACTGAACGGCGCCTGCATGCACCACATCGCCCCAAAACATCAATTTTTGTCCTTTACTTTCAAGTATGTAAAAACATTCGCCTGGTGTATGTCCAAAAGAAGGCGCGGAGGTAATGCCGGGAAAAAGTTGTGTGCCCGGTTCAAAGGTTTTAACTTTTCCTGCCTTTTGGTACGGCGCTATGGCAGCCTGTGCGCCATCGAAAAACGGCTGTGCCCTTTTGTTGGACGTTTGCTTATTTGCCTCATTCAGCCAAAAATCTGCTTCGGGTTTACTAACGTACACGGTAGCATTTGGAAATACCATTTTGCCATTGTCCACCAATCCTCCTACATGGTCTGCATGTAAATGAGTAGGCATTACGATATCAATGTCTTCAGGACTAATACCGGCAGCCAGCAGATGTTGTTTTACTTTACCAAGTGTTGAACCCATGAAGCTACCGCTTCCTGCATCAATCAATATCAGCTTGTTGTTTGCCCTTACCAGGAAAGCTGTGATGGATGTTTCTACAATACTGTCGAGGAAACTGTGCTGTAACAGATCATCCAATTCGCCAGGCTTTGCATCATGTAATAAAGTATGCAGGTTTAAAGGAATGGTGCCATCTGATAATGCTATTACATCGAAATCTCCCAACTGCATCCGGTAGAGGCCAGGTTGTTGAGGCAGTGATGAAGTAGTCTTTTGTGCCGAGGTTGATAAAATGCTGTTTATCAAAGCACATAAAATAAATATCTTCTTGAAAGAAAATGAACTTTGCGACATCATACTTATTTGATTTAATGACGCAAAGTTCAGGCATGGATCGGCCGGAAGAAGGCACAATTCTCACTTTGAAATTGTGACATTTGTGCTGTTATTTTCTGTATAAACGGCTTATGGTCTCTCTTGACACACCCAGGTATGAGGCAATCATTGTCTTTGGCACCCGGCTATACAATTGCGGGTATTGTTCTA
The DNA here is from genome assembly GCA_021154515.1 of Niastella sp. Taxonomy (GTDB): domain Bacteria; phylum Bacteroidota; class Bacteroidia; order Chitinophagales; family Chitinophagaceae; genus Niastella. The sequence goes on from JAJKIL010000103.1 coordinate 14,190, forward strand.
CAAAATTCTCAAACCGTTCTTTGGTATTACCCATGATCATCAGCTGTAACCGCTTTTGCAGCGCCACGTAACCAAGGCTGGTTTTCATGGAAACATAATGTTCGTATTTCCAGATCTCGCGGCCAAGTTTCATTCTGTTTTCATAAGTCAATGCCAGCAGCTCACAATCTTCCAGGCATTCTACCGTCGTGGTTGCCGGAGTATGTTTGGTGAAAGCTTCACGTTCGGAAACCCACCAGTTTTCAGCAGCAAAACTATAAGTGAACTCTTTACCTGTACCGGCATCCGTTATGTAAGAACGAAGGCAGCCTTTCAATACAAAATATTCATGCTTTACAAGATCACCTTCCCTTATAAGTTGATGGTGCTTTTTATACTTTACGATCGTAAAATGAGTAATGATATAGTCAAACTCTTCATCAGTAAGCTTGCAGACCGATTCAATATGTACACGTAATGGGTGCGGCATGATATCGTAAAAATACGTATTAAAAGTTCAACGTTATAATGATCGGGGAAAATAATAAGCCCTCCCGATTTTAATGGAAAGGCTCAACATCTGGAACATTAATATGCAGGTTAATTAAACTTAAAAACCGCCAGTACAAAGATCCCGAAAAACAGCAATAGTTGGATCGTGTAAAAAATGGAGATCTTAGGTATTGCTATTTTTATCACGGCAGTGCTATCGGGGTTATTTTCAAAAAAAGCGGTCTTTAACTTTTTCTGTTGCTTGTTCCCTATCAGAATTTCATTAAGCGGCAGCAGCAGAATAAGGCACAATTTTACCTGAAGCCATAGCATATGCAGGAATACCCAACCGGTTATATACGTAAGTCCAATACCGGAAAGTATCAGCAAAATTCCACCTATCCCTTTTACCGGGGCCAGATTCGACAAGAGCTGCAAAAGACCTGTTGAGCTTTCACTTTTTTGGTTAAACCTGTTTTTGAAAGCACGAAAAGTGACAAAAGAGGCAACCGTGGTTCCGACCATCAATGTCAGACCGGAAAGATGCAGAATAAGCAATAACTGTCGTAAGATTTGTGTATACATTAGGCTATTTTTGTAACACAAAGTTCGGCAATGAAAAACGGCTGGTCGTTCACCCAGGTTAATTAATTTTTTTCAGCCATTCTTTTTCTGATGCGACTTAGTGATTGCGGTTTTATTCCTATATAAGAGGCGATATAATATTGCGGTATGCGCTGTCCGGTATCAGGGAATTTCGTAAGGAAGATCTGATAGCGACGTTCGGGCGGATCGTTGTACAGTGAGTTTACATGGTTGATTAAATTTACATATACATCTTCAAGGCCTAGCCGCCAAACCTTTCACCATATTTCACCCGCTCATAAAATAGCTGCATATTGCTATGGCTGATGAAATAAACAGTACAGGCTTCCAATGCCTGAATATTAATTATGGATGGCGTTTGAGGCAAAAAGCTGGCATAGTCACAAACGAATTCACCTTCCTTATTAAAATAGCTCGTTTTTTCCTCGCCATCGATAATGGCATAATAACGAACCAATCCCTGCTCAATAAAAAAGATGTTTTTGCAAATATTACCTGCCTGAAGCAGGTGTTGGCCTTTTTTCAGTTTTTCTACGCGAAACAAAGACCTGACGACAGCTTCATCATCAGAAGAAAGCGGAATGTAATGTCGAATGGCATTGAGTAACATATCCATATTCAAATGTACACCTTCTGCCATTTTTTGCCATACCGAAACGCCTCCTTGAAGCCTGACTTAGCTGGCGTTGATTTTCTAATCAATTTTAATGTGTATCTGATTGATTTCCTGAAATGAAGTTCATGAGGTAATAAAGTTGCCGGTGGCATTCGCTTATTCCTCCGTTAATGATATCTTTATCAACTATTCAACATCGTTACGCAACCAACCTGATCGATATGAAAAATTGTTTTTTGCTATCCCTCACCCTGCTTTTCTTTGTTGCCTGCCAAACAAGTACTACAGAAAAACCCTTTATAGCTATTAAAGGAATAGACTCGACCCACCAGCCGGGCGATAATTTTTTTAATTATGTAAATGCCAAATGGTATGATACAGCACAAATACCGGCTAGTCAGTCGGGCGTAGGCGCCTACCGGTTCATGAACTACCAGCAACGCCTCAAATTGCAAGGCATCCTGGACAGCATATCGAAAACTGACAATGCGCCGGGCAGCCTGGAACAAAAGATCGGTGATTTCTTTGCTTCCGGAATGGATACCAATACCATCAACCAACGCGGATTTGAGCCGCTCAAAACCGGATTGGATCGGATCAATGCCATCACCAGTATGGCTGATATGATTACATTCATGGCAGAAGAGACCAAATTGTCAAATGTTTCCCTTATTGCTTTTCAGGTTTTTCCGGATCAGGAAAACAGCAGCATGAATATGGGGCATATTACGCAGGCGGGTATTGGCATGCCCGACAGGGATTATTATTTCAAGACCGACTCTGCCTCCGTTTC
>JAJKIL010000104.1 GCA_021154515.1 Niastella sp.
ACGTAATTTTTGTAAATTTAGAAAACCTTTGCAGGAACCGATTGCCAGAAAAAAGAAAAGACAGTCCAATTATAGATCACTAATGTCAGCCATTTCAGAACTTTTACCCTACTGCATTTATATCCTCCTTGCATTATTCTGCCTGGGTTTTCTGGTATTGACGTTTACTTCTCCCAAACCAACAAGACCCTGGACGCTCATTGGAAGTGCATGCTTTGCCTTCTTATTTTTTAAATTTAAATCCTGTGAGAAAGAACAATACAGACAAAATCAACTTGATCAGGTTGGAATTTACTGGCTAACAGAATATCCAAACTGCAATTCCTGCTACCTTGAATTAAAAGAAGACATGACTTACATTATTGTCAGCAAAGGAAAAATAGTGGAAACCAGTATTTGGCATTATGAAATGGGTGGCGACTATTTTATCACTTTCCTGAACAACGATAGTGACCAATTAGGGTCTGGTGCGTATGCTTACAAAGATTATAAACTAAAATATCCCAGACCTTCTTACTAACACTGAAATGAAAAACTACATTAATATATCCCACCTGCGTAATTTCCCATTTGCTATCTTTTTGCAACAAAATAAAACAAGGCCAGCCAGATAAAGCCTTTTACCGTTTATCCCTTAGCCATAGCCGCTTGCAACTGTTCTGCCTGCTGCCGGCTTTTTGCTTTCAGGTCATCCGATTCAAGCCCCATTGGTTTGGCCATCAGGTTAAAATAATTTTCCGAGGCATTCACCCAGGTGATCTCTATTATTTCTTTGTCGGAATAAAAGCGTTGCAGGTTTTGAAAGATCTCGTCAGTAGTGCTTTTGTTGGTGGTTACTCCCCTTACGTAGGCCAGCAACGCTTTTTCTTTTTCATTGAAGCGTTCGCTGTTTTCAAATTGTAAGATCTCCTTTAGCTGGGCCCTGTCCATACCCGCTTTATGAGCCTGGAAACGCATGGCGTTGGCGCAAAAGGCGCAATTATTCAAATGGGACGTAAAATAGCGGATCAGGATCCTGGTTTGTTTGGGAAGCGATAATTTATTATCGGTTGACAGGATCTTCATTGAGGCAAATAGAACCGGTTTACTGCGCGCATATATTACTTTCAGCGCCACCAGTACTTTGCCGAATTGCTTTTTACTAACCCAGTAAAAAAAATGTAATACAAGTCCTTTGGGGCGTTCGATTGCTGTAAGTCGCATATAATTAATTTTACAGCAAAGTTCGGACGTGCAGCGGGTGAATTTTTTGATAAATATCAAAAAGCGTGTTGTGACCGGATCCTGCTCAACGTTTCCTGCGTTATACCCAGGTAAGAAGCGATCATGCCCAATGGTGCTCTTTGTAAAATGGTAGGCTGGCGGTCCATTAGTTTTTTATAGCGCTCGGCGGCTGTTGCAAAATGTAAGTCATCAAAACGTTCCTGGATCAGTAAGATGCCATGCGCAGCCAGTAGCCGGGTAAATTTTTCTATTTCATGGTGCTGGGCACAAAGCATTTCAAGGTCTTTATAATCCAGTGCCCAGAGGTTGGAATCTTCCAGCAATTCAATACCACGCCTGTCAGGCTGCTGATTGAGAAATGACACTATGGAAACAGCAACGGTACTTTCCGGACTGAACCAGTCTGTAACATCTTTATCATCCTTGTAGTAAAAGGTTCTTGTCAACCCCTTTTCAACAAAGAACATGGAAGTACAAACCGTGCCGGGTTTTACCAGGATATGCCCTTTAGGGTAATCTTCGTTTCGCATTACCGACAGAAACGCCTCCCTGCTTGTTGGCGAAAGCTGCATTTTGTCTTTTACGGAGTCGAAAAATGCTGTCATGATTCCTCAAACTCATATTTAATACTGTCCTTTGCCAGCACTTCAAGATAACTATCGTACCCTACCAGTAAATAATGTTTAAAGTTTTGTTTAGTAAGTTTCTGATACCATTTTTCATTGAACCACTCGGTGTTCTGTACTTCATAAAAATAAGGATTGATACAAACACCATCCCCTCGGAAAGAAGGTCCATAAGGATCCCAATCGGCCGTATCTTCCAGGAAGATACCATCAGGGGCTTGTATCAGGTATTCTTTATAATTGGATTCCCCGTAATTGTAATTGAAGAACCGAAACTCCGCAAAGGACTCAAAAATGATCCTGAGCCTTTTATTTGAACCATCAGGTAACTTCACTATTGTGGTTGCGATCAGGGTTGATTGTTCTGATCCGTGAATATAAAGTTCATATGCGCCTGCTTTCCAATTCACCTTTACAGGCGCCAGTTTACGTTTTTCCTGCATCATTGCTTCTTTTATTTACACCTGGTTACTTTTTCTATTAAACCCGATCCGTCTTTATTTAAAGTGAGATCAATTGAATGTGATGGCATATCACTTTTCAGATGCGGGGGCACCTCATGAAATGGCACATATACCGCATACTCCGGATTTTTACCGGATATAGTCAGGGCAGCCAATCCCCTGTTATTTAAAGTCACTATTTCACCAGTGGGTCTTTTCGTATATGAGATCACTAACAGATCGGGACTCAATTCGCCCCTGCCAATAGCCTCACCAACTGCACGAACCGGTTGCCCCACAATTTCATCGGCGGCCTGTGAACCTATTGAACTGAATTGAGGCGCACATCTGCCCTGACCAAACATGATATTGTCAGGGAAAGGGGTGATCTCCCCTACCGAAAATGGATCAAAACCCGACAACCCGAAGATATCAACTTTTACTGTTGGATCATTTACATACCCATACAATTGTCTGCCCCCCATCAGTCGGATGGGATCCTGACTGATGTAAACACCGGCTTCCGGGTCGTAATATCGGAACCTGTTATAATAAAGACCGGTCTCCACATCTTCATATTGACCGGAAAACCGGAAAGGCTGCTCACTATTGTGCCCCTTCAAAATCTTCGTTCTTCCGTAAATATCTAATGTCCCTTCCCAAACGGCTTTTCCCGCAGCATCATACATACAATGCGGCGTTCCCAAATGATCGCCTATGATGCTGTATGTTTGTCCGTTCACTATTTTGGCAGCCAGCGAATGATAGCCCTCATCAAAGATCCAGGTGATGGGATTGGTTTTATCAAAGGCATTACCAGGACCTGGTTCCTCTTTGTCGTACATAATTTCTCCCCATTCGCTCACCATCGCCTGCGGCTTTTCATTTGTGGCATATGTCCATTCATGTAATGGCTTATCATTATCCCATACCCACCGGGTAATTTTACCACCGGTTGTTTTTGAAATGCGGCGTCCCAATGCATCGTAGGTGAACAACACCTCTTTGCCATTGGCAGGTGTCACCTTCTTCAACCGGCCGTTGGCATACCATTCGTACTGCGTTTGCAGTCTGTTTGTTTTATTTGTTTTGTTGATCAGTCTGCCTTCTTCATCGTATTTATAAAGATGCTGTTTGCTTTCTAACAGAGCGCCGGCATTACTGTAAGTACGATCCGACTGATCCCTGCTTTCGTATACATTTCCAGTAGCATCCACAGTTCGATGCACAATTCGATTATCTGCATACTGCGCAAATACAAGATTTCCCAGGGCATCATGTTTAAAATGCGTATTGCCCTGAGCGATAGCATCAAATACATTAGTCAGGCGGTCACTGGTATCCCAGGTATATTTCTTCCAGCTTTGTATCTCGCGGCCCTGGGTAATCCGGTGTTCACCAGGACGGCCGGCCTGATCGTATCGCCATTCGCTGGTAATGCCACCTGGTAACACTCTCGCTATCTCCTGCCCAGCCTGGTTGTAATTCAAATGTGCTGCCCATAACAAGTCATGTTTTTTTGCCTGCAGATGGGTTACCAGTCCCAGTTTATTACGCTGTAATTGTATCTCAGCTCCCAAATTACTGGTCACCTGTATGCGCTCGCCCATTTTATTATAATGGCTTTGCACCCGGTATTCGTTCTGCGCTTCGGTTTCAACCAACCCCATTTTATTGCGGGTAAACTGAACATGACTATGTTCATTGATAGCCTCCTGCAGGTTGCCATTTCTATCGTATGAAAATATTTCCCAGCTACCGTCTTCGTACTCGACGCGAATGACACGGCCATTGGCATCATATTCATAATTGGTAAACCGTCCACCGGGTCGTACTATTTTCACTACCCTGCCGGTAATATCTCTTTCAAACTGTTGCTGCAAACCGCCAAACCCTGTCTCCCTGATGATCTCTCCGCGTTTGTTGTAATGAAAGGTATAGTGGCGTCCTGCTTCATTCACCACTGACTGCAATCGTTGTTCTGTATCGTATAGGAATTGCTGCTCGGTCTTTTGCGCTTTCCATTTGGCCAGTTTTCCTGATGGAGTATATTCAAATTGAACATCATGGTGTTTATCTGCCGCACGAAGCACTTCCTCATAGGCATTGTACGCCAACCTTACCGTATTGCCATCTGGCAGGTAAATATTGTTTAATCGGTTCAGTTGATCATATTGAAACTGTCGTACATGACCAGATGTATTGGTGGTTTGTATACAATTGCCCATGGCATCATACTTCCACCTTGCTGTCGAGCCATCGGGCCATTGCAGGCTTACGAGGTTCTCATCCTCATCATACTGGAGCTGCGTTTTGCGGTTACCGGTTTCAATGACCGCCGCTAATTGCCCTTCCTCATTGTATTCGTAGGTAATTGTTTTTCCATTGGGATAATTCACAAATTGTAAACGACGGGCCTCATCATACCCCCGGGACTGACTGCTGCCATCGGGGTTAACAGAAAGAACGGGCTGATTGTATTCGTTGTAATGATATTGTATACTATTGCCATCAGGGAATGTTTTTTCCTGTAACAGACCCCGTTCATTGTATTTGTACCCGGTTATATGGCCGGCTTCATCAATTTCGCGGTATAACTCAAATTCATCCGTATACTCCATGTATTTGTGATTGCCATAATGATCGGTTTGCTGAATACACAGGTTATTTTCATCGAAATAATAAGTAGTGGTTTCACCCAGTGAATTGGTTACTTCATTATATCCTTTGCCATATTGTATGGATCCTTCCAGTACGCCGCCATCACCCCAGGTATGCACACAACGGTTGGCATCATCATATTCCCAGTAAAATGACTGTCCGTTCCGATCAGTCTTTTTTACCATCAGGTGATGGTGGTATTCCAGTTCTACAGCCTGGTTCAATGCATCGGCGATAGTTACCAGGTCGCCGGCTTCATTATAGCTATAGCTAACCAGGACGCGTTCAATTGTTTTATGTTTGAGTGTTACGCTGGTGATGCGATGATGTGTATCTGTTGTAAAGAACAATTGCCGGCCAACGCTGTCGGTAATAGCATGTAACCGGGTCCCCGTATAATGTAATTGAATGCGATTGCCGCTGTAATTCTCAATAAACGACAACCGCCAAACCCCGGGTTGTTTATCATAATTGAAATGATAGTAATAATGATCGTTATAATCTTCCAGCAGGAAATGGCCGTTTTGTTTTCGGCGGATCAATATTTTTTCCTGTGGGTGATAGAATTCCTCTCCGGCTGCCAAAAACGGAAAAGCTACCAGCCGGCCATCGGCCATCATCAACGAAAAACAATCGTCCTCCTGCCATTCCCGGATCCAACGGTCATAGCTCAGGTGAACGCCATGTCCCAACGGTCCTTCCATTGCAGAATCACTATCCCAGCTGCGGATAAATGTAAAAGGAATGGGTCCCGGCAATTCAATATCGGTATAGGTATAGTTTACCCGGCCGGTGATGAGGTCAACAGGGTCGAAACCCATTTTACACAGCTTTTCGTTTAACTTTTTGGTAGAAGGGAATTTTTTGAGGATCTTATTGTTTAATGCTTTTAGTAGTTTACCGCCTATTTTACCAATTATTTTTAAAAAACAGCCAAACACAAACGCTTTTAACAAAGCCATCAGACTGAAGTTGGGCACCAGCGGTCCGCCAACCAGTACCGGTTTACCCCATTGCAGGGGAATACAAAACGAAGTAGGCAGGTATAAGGAAGGAATGGGTTTGAATTTTTTCCCGGGTTTGAACGAAAGCGGTAATCCAATGTCATTACAGGTCATCATCATATACCCCGCCCCGCTCATAGGCGCCCCATCTACCGATACGGTTTTGCTGCCAAAGAAATTCTGGCTGTCATGACCAACAAGCGGCATAAGGGAAAAACCAATGCCAAACGGGATATGTATAAACGTGATAATTATCCCGGCCGTATCAGTATTACCACGCGGCACATGGTTTATTTTTACAGTGGCGCCAATAAAGGGGAGATAATCGAAGGGATCTATTACCAACCCGATATAAGGGTGAGGAAGCGGGACAAATGGTATCGGCGTGTTCACAAAATGAAGATCGATGCCGATCACAGGCTTAAGGTGCGTGTTCGCAACGTACATATTAGGCTATTGTATAATGGTTAATGGTACACGAAATGGTCTTTTAAATTAACAAATTTCATTCCTATCACCTTAAGGCATATGGGTATTTTTTGTTCACACCTCCCGGTTTGTGACAAAATTGGCAGCAAATTCAACTTTAGTGGGACTTACTTAATTTTGTCCTATGGCAAGCCGCAACACTTTAGAAAATAATGCTACGGATAATTTACTGTTCGGTCAGCCCGAGGCGCAGGAAAAATTACAGCATGCCCTCGAGGATCTGTATTACCTGCTTGGCAGAAACTACCCGCTTAAAGCATCCCTGTCCCTGGCAGGCAACAGGTATCAGTTGGTGAAACGTCAATTGCAGGCCCTGCAGGGAATGGCCTGTTCTGCCAACGAGCTCAGGTTACGGAAAAACAAAGAAGTGCTGCCTGCCGCATTAAAAGATGAAACCATCCTGTTGGATGGCTTCAATATTCTTATCATTCTTGAAACAGCGCTTTCAGGCGGTTTTGTATTTGAAGGACTGGATGGCTGCTACCGGGACATCTCCTCTGTACACGGTTCTTACAGAACAGTGCAAACCACCGAAGAAGCCCTGATCATGATAGGAAAAACACTGCAACAACTGCAATTGCAAAAAGTGATCTGGGTGTTCGATGCCCCTGTATCGAACAGCGGTAAGCTAAAAGGTACCTGTTATGAAATTGCAGGCAAACAACATTTTCCCTGGGAGATCAGGCTCGAAAATGCGCCTGACAAATACCTGATAGAAAGCAGGGGATTAATTTGCAGTTCCGATGCCTGGGTGCTGAATGAATGCAAGTCCTGGTTTAATTTGGGCGCGCACATCATTAACCAATTGTCAGCAATAAAAATACTTTCATTTAATAAGCTGATTAACCTGCCGGAATAACCGCAACTGTTTATTGGCGCAGCTTTAAATCAACCCCGTCTCCTTGGCCCTGTTTATCAAAGTAACAATATTGTTCACCTGAAATTTGTGCAGCAGCGTAGCCCGATGCGTTTTTACCGTAAGCGGACTGATAAACAATGCTTCCGCAATGGCAGCTGATTTTTGTCCTTCGGCCAGTAATTGCAGAATTTGTTTTTCTCTTTTGGTAAGTTCGGGTATCGCCTGTAAGGTATTGAGATCGGGTTGCTGCATGATCTCCTTTACTTCCTGGCTCATGGCCGTTTTGCCTTCCAGTACGGTATTGAGTGCATCCAGCAGTTCTTTGGCTGAAATATTTTTAAGCAGGTAACCCCTGGCTCCGTTCCTGAACATTTGTGAAATAATGCTTCGTTCATTCAGATTGCTAAGTGCAACTATAATGGTACCTGGATACTGTTCGCTGATGGCTGCGCAGAAATGAACGCCATTGCCATCGGGCAGGGTGATATCAAGTAGTACGATGTCTACTTGATTTGTTTGGAGAAAGGTCATACACGCACCACCCGTTGTAAAACAACCGGCAATTTCATACAGCGGGTTATTCTCCAATAACGATTTGAACCCCTGGATCACGATGGGATGATCATCTACAATCGCAATACTGATCTTATGATGGTTCGGCAACATGCAGCTCGATATTTATTATGGTTCCTTCCGATGATGATTCAATATGAAGATGGCCATGAAAATAGTCCACGCGGTTACGGATATTTTTCAGACCGATCCCTTTCGAATGATGGCTACTGATATCAAAACCTTTGCCATTGTCTTCCACGGTAATAAAGAAACGATCTTCTTCCTGGCTGCATTGCAGCATGATCTCTGAAGCATTCGCATGTTTTACGGCATTGGTAATGATCTCCTGGATCATGCGATAGATCATGATCTGCGAGGATTGCGGCAATGCGGGATCAATATTGTATGCATTGTACACCAACCGAAGTTGCGGGGTCATCACTGAACTGCACAGGTCATTGAGCGCCTCCTTCAAACCCAGGGTGAGCAACGATTCCGGCATCATGTTGCGCGAGATCAGGCGCAATTCCCGGATAGATGCATCCAGCTTCTCTGTTATCACTTGCAATGACAATTCCTGCGATGCACTCTCTGCAGGAATGCCTGACAGCCCCAATTTAATAGCAGCCAACTCGCATCCCAACCCATCGTGCAGATCGCGGGCCATTCGCTGGCGCTCCTGCTCCTGTCCTTCCATGAGCGCCATATAATTCGATAATTGCTTTTCTTTTTCTTTTCTTTCCAGTTCGGCCTGATAGGCTGTTTCGCGTCTGGCAGCCATTTTTTTGCGATACTGCAATCGCATAATAGTAATAATGGCAATCAGGCTTAATACAGCCACCACTGCCAGTAACAACAGGATCTGGAATTTCCTTTCTTTTTTCTCGTGTTCCAGGTTCCCGATCTGTTTTTCTTTCTCTGCCGTTCTGAAACGCGCTTCCAGGGCATCGATCTCATTTTTTGTTTGCTGTGTATAGATGGAATCCGACAAAACCGCATATTGCATCAAATAACGATAAGCAGCATCAGTATTGCCAGATAGTTTTTCCGTTTCTGCCAGATCGAACAGGAGCTGTTTTTTGTTTTTCGAAAGCGGGAAACTGGTTTCCATCTCCAGCCCTTGCAGTAACATGTTCTTAGCCGCTGCATAATTCTTTTCTTCTTTGAATACGTTGAACTGCTCGTACAACAATGCCCGCTTCTCAAAAACATCACTCATTTGACTGGCCACGGTCAATCCTCTTTCAAGACTTTCATGCGCCAACGAATAGGAATGAATGTTCCTGTAGTATGCTCCTTCTACTGAATAATACAGCGGCCAGAAATAAGAATCAGGATTGGGCTCCAGGATCTTTTTTGCTTTTTGCAGAAACGGAAAAGCCTGCTTTGGCTGGCCACTTAAAATAGTGGCCCGGGCCGACATTACATACGTATCGGCCAGATCGGCATACACTTCCTTACCCGCTTCCATAATAGCAATGGCCCGCGAAAAATATTGAAGCGATCGGGGATATTCATTCAAATTAAGCAGCACCAGTCCGATATTGTGATAACTCAACGCCATGCGGGTACTATCGCCGGCCTGTTGCGCCAACGGCAATACTTTATTGATAAGGATATCGAGAAACTCCCGTGGTTTATCTTTCCGTTGCTCAATGGCGCCATAATTATTCCATGCCCTTGACCGGTAGATCAACGCTTCTTTTTGCGGAAAGGGACGTAAGAGTTTTTCTGCGTACAAATATTCCTGCTGACTGCGGTCCACATCAAATTCAAAGTACACACCGGCCAGATAGAAGTGCGCCACCCCGGCCAGGTATTCATCCCGTTTGCTCATCTCTATGCCCTGCCGGGCATAACCCAGGGCTTTGGAGGTATCCCTGGTGCTGTAATAATCAGAAAGCAAAAAAAGGGCATCCAGTTTTTCTTTTAGCGTTTTTGACGTTTTTAGCACTTGCTGCAGGCTGTCGGGAACTTTCCGGTCGTCTACCACGTGCTGCGCTGCTGCCTGAACGTACAGACATAGCAGCACCAGGCAATAACCTGTTTTCCGGATGGTGTTTATTAATGAATGGTTCAATAGCTCCATTTTAAACGGGGTTCTAAAAATAGGGATAAAACGAATGTCGGTTGGCATATACCCACTTCCGCTATGAAAAATACACCTTTGGGAGTATTGTCTTGCAAGGCTGCCCCACTGAATTTTGCGAAAGCAATTCTCTCTTTCAACCATTAATCATTTCTAACATGAAAAAGAATTTATACTGGATAGCACTGGTATTATTGTTTGCAGCCTGTTCAAAAGCCGGCGGC
>JAJKIL010000105.1 GCA_021154515.1 Niastella sp.
AACAAACACACAAAAACAAATTATATGAACTGGACAAAAATAAAAAAGATGGCAGGCTGTGTAGCCGTAGCAGGAGTGACTGTATGTTCCCTTTCATTAAATGTGGCATGCCAAACGCCGGTTGCCGAAAAGCGGGATCAACAACCAGCAACAGGTGATAACAAGGGATTTGCCCTGGTAGAATTGTACACGTCGGAAGGCTGTTCAAGTTGTCCGCCGGCCGATCAGTTAATGGAAAAACTGCAACTGGAAAATGCCGGCAAACCGGTGTATGTGGTAGCATTCCATGTTGATTACTGGAACCAGCTGGGCTGGAAAGATAAATTCAGTGCCGCCGAATTCACGGCTCGTCAACGTCAGTATTCCGACTGGATGAAACTGGAAACGATCTATACCCCACAGGTGGTAGTGAATGGAGTAAGTGAGTATGTAGGTTCCAATGAACGGTCGATTGTAAAAGCGATCGATGCCTCCCTGAACCTGGCTACAGATAACGCCCTCACTTTAAAGGGTAGGGCAGATAGCGGCAAAGTACAGGTAGCGTACGAGGTTACCGGTTCAACAAAGAATAAAGCGTTGTACCTGGCGCTGGTTCAAAAGAAAGCAAGCTCGCATGTAATGGCCGGGGAGAACGAAGGCCGCCAGTTATCGCATGTACAGATCGTTCGGGAACTGATACCTGTAGATATTACAAACAAAAGTACGACCATCAATTTACCTGCAACACTGCAACAGGAAGGCTGGGAATTGATCGGCTTTGTTCAGAATAAAGGCAATGGCAGTATAACCGCCGCCGCCAGAATGAATTAATTAAAACTACTACTTCACTATTAACACAAACTTAAAATGAAACACCTGTTATTACAACCCAAACGCATTTACTTACTGACTTGCATGACCGTATCGCTGTTCCTGCTGTTGGCGGTTCAAACCATGGCAGAACCAACACCCGGACCTATAAAAAATATCGTGATCGTACACGGCGCTTTTGCAGACGGTTCAGGTTTTAAAGGATTGTATAAGATCTTAACAAAGAAAGGATATCATGTAACTATTGTTCAGAACCCGCTTACTTCTTTGAAAGACGATGTGGATGCCACGTTGCGCACGCTCGACAAACAGGATGGGCCTACAATACTGGTAGGACACTCCTGGGGTGGAACGGTGATAACGGAAGCAGGCGTACATCCAAAAGTAGCGGCCCTGGTATACATCTCCGCATTTTTACCTGAAGTGGGTGAAACAACAGGTCAGCTGGCTATGTCATTGCCAATGGTAGGCGAAGGCGGCATTTTACCACCCGATGATAAAGGCGTAGTGTATTTCGACAGAGCAAAATTTCACGCAGGATTTGCCGCCGATGTAAGCCAGGAGGAAGCAGATTTTATGAGCGACTCACAAGTACCCATTTTCGCAGCCTGTTTTGGCGCCCCTGTTACCAATGCCGCCTGGAAAATAAAACCAGCTTATGGTATTGTAGCAACAGAAGATAAAGCCCTTAACCCTGCAATAGAACGAAACATGTACGAACGCGCTAAAGCGAAGATCACCGAAATAAAAGGCAGTCACGTTATATTCATTTCGCAACCGAATGCTGTTGCCAATGTGATCATTGACGCAGCCAATGCACAGAAATAAATTCAGTAAACAATCAGATAACAAGTAAAAAATTATAAAAATGGAAACTTTAGCATTCCCAGGAACACAAGTTGAGAAAGTATTATATACCGGGAAAACACATACTACTGGCGGCCGGGATGGCGCTGCTAAAAGTAGTGACGGTAATTTAAATGTAAAGTTGACGACACCTGGAAAAGGCGATGGAACAAACCCCGAACAATTGTTTGCCGCCGGATGGTCAGCCTGTTTCATTGGCGCCATGAATATTGCCGCTAACAAAATGCGCATTCAATTACCGGCTGATACAGCCATCGATGCAGAAGTAGATCTGGGTACTGCCAGTGGCGGATTTCTGATACAGGCGCGGTTGACTATAAGCCTGCCTCGTTTGGACCCTGAAGTTGCGCAACAATTGATTGAAGCGGCACACGCAACCTGTCCGTACTCAAAAGCTACCCGCGGTAATATTAATGTAACGATCAATCTGGTGTAAGGTTTCATGGCTATACAACAGGGCTGTCCCGATATATCGGGCGGCCCTTGTTTTTTTGGTGGCAGCGGTTCTTAAATTGAAAATTGGGTGCATCCCAGAAAACCGGTAGATGATCCATCATGGTAAACAGGTAATCTTCTAAAAGCTTGTAGAATTAAGAGAAGAGAACGAAGCCGAAAAGATCACAATCACAAGTGGATTGATGAAAAGTTGCGCGTTGTAATAATAGTTTAGTCCCGTTAAATTTGGAAACTATGCGCTGACTAAAACTTATGGAGTAAGCATTGTTTAATGAAATGCCAAGCGGAACCCTTGGCCGGCCGGTTAAATTTATTTATTTGCGCTTTATGAAAACAAGGATTGTTTGCCTGCCAATCGCTGTATTATTGTTTGCCATGAACCACGCTGCCTGCTATGGACAGTCAATGGAACAAATGTGGGACACCACATCAAACAAAAAGCAGCAACCCAATGCTCAATGGTTCAAGGAAGCGAAGTTTGGACTCTTCATTCATTGGGGCCTCTATTCAAAACTCGCCGGGAGCTGGAAAGGGAAAAGGTACTATGGAAGTGGTGAATGGATCATGAATGTGGCAAAAATACCGGTACGGGAATACGAAAAAGTGGCGGCAGATTTTAATCCGGTGAATTTTAACGCAACGAAATGGGCTATGCTTGCCCGGGAAGCAGGTATAAAATACCTGGTGATCACCGCCAAGCATCACGAAGGGTTTGCCATGTTCGACTCAAAAGTAAGCGACTACAATATTGTGAAAGCAACGCCTTATAAAAACGACCCCATGAAGGCGCTTGCTGAAGCCACCCGCAAACAAGGCATCCGGTTTGGTTTTTATTACTCGCAGTTTGTTGATTGGCACGAACCAAATGGTGGAAAGAACACCTGGGATTTTGACGAAAGTAAAAAGGATTACCAGCTTTACTATCAGCAAAAAGCCATTCCGCAGTTAAAAGAACTTTTGACTAATTATGGTCCGCTGGGAATTGTTTGGTTTGACCTGCCTGGCGGACTTACAAAGCAGGAAACGCAGTCGTTGGTAGACAGTCTTCATAAGCTGCAGCCACAAAGTTTATTCAGCAGCCGGGTGGGGCAGGGGCTTGGTGATTACAAGGATTTTGGTGATTCTGAAATTCCTCCGGTACCCATCAACGATCTTTGGGAGTCGATTTACACACACAATGATTCCTGGGGATATATCAGGCACGATATGAACTTTAAATCGTCGAAAGAGATCATTCAGTTGCTTGCAAAAGTAGCTTCCAGGGGCGGTAACCTGATGTTGAACATAGGGCCAGATGGTGAAGGAAACATTCCCTACTATTCTGTAAAATATTTAAAAGAGACCGGCAGGTGGTTGCAGGCGAATGGGGAAAGCATTTACGGTACAGAATATGGATTTGTTCCGGCACAGCCATGGGGGGTAACTACCCGCAAGGGAAGCAAACTCTTTCTGCATGTTTTTAATCGGCCCAAAGATGGAAAATTATTGGCGCCCGGTTTTCCCAATGCTGTTCGAAGCGTATATTCCCTGGCAGATAAAAAAAGCCTGGCATGGAAGAAAACGAATACAGACCTGATCATAAACCTCCCGGCATTTAAATCAGATGCCCCTTCAACTGTATTTGTTATTGAATACGCATGCGGGGCGCCTTCCTACGATGCAAAAGCACCTGTTACAATTTCGTCGCAATTTGAAACAAATACCGTGGAGGCCATCAAGGCAACCACTTGGGGTGAAGCAGCCATCAAAAGCATCACCTTCAGTCATTATTATGGCGACTGGAAACACGAGACCTGCATTACCGGCATGAAAGCACCGGGCGATTCAACCACCTTCTCTATCAGAGTAACTCAGCCAGGCGATTACAGCGTAATTTTAGATTATTCCTGCGGACGGGAAAGCGCCGGGCAGGAAGGAAGAGTAACCCTGAATGGCAATGAGTTTTTATTTAAAACGCTTCGCACTTCGGAGTATGACAAAGCTGCCCCGCTTCTTTTTATAAAGAAGCCGGTTGCAATTGTCAATTTTACAAAAGCAGGCGTATATTCATTGAACATTCATCCTATTCAGCAAGGCCCGGAATTATTTAAGCTGAAGTCGGTTATTTTGGAACCCATGTGATAATTATGATCAGAAAATATGTATATACAGCCTGCGTTAGTATACTAATGCTGCTATTCGTTACGCGTGTTGAAAAAACGCATGCAGCCATTACCCTCCCGGCGATTATTACCGACAGCATGGTATTACAGCAAAGATCGGCAGCTGCCCTTTGGGGTTGGGCAAAAGCTGGAGAGAAAATTGAGATCACGAATGATTGGGATCACCGCAAGGTAAAAACTATAGCTGATAAAAACGGAACCTGGCAGGTTCGTATTAAAACAGGAATTGCCGGCGGTCCTTATACAATCACCATCAGGGGTGAAAACACCATTACGATCAAAGATGTATACCTGGGCGAAGTATGGTTGTGTTCGGGTCAGTCGAATATGAATTTTCCCCTGGGGAAAGGAGAAAGCTGGCGCACAGGCGTGTTTAATTGTGAAGCTGAAATAGCGAAGGCGAATTATACCACCATACGCCTGTTTACAGTGAAGCAGGAAGTTGCCAATGAACCACAAAAAGATGTAAAAGGAAAATGGAACTCCTGCACGTCATCGGTAGCGGCGGGTTTTTCTGCCGTGGCTTATTATTTTGCAAGAGAAATTCAGAAAGAAACAGGTTTCCCTATAGGTTTAATTCATTCATCCTGGGGCGGAACGCCAGCAGAATCCTGGACCAGGAAGGATACATTACAGGGAAATCATGCATTGCTTCCCATTCTGCAACGCTATGAGGAAGCCATAAAGAAATTTCCTGCCGATGAGAAAGCGTATGCTGTTGAGTTGGAAAAATGGAAACGGGGATTGGATTCTATAACGCAACAGGGGGGGAAGGCCACGCCTATGCCAAAGAAGCCTGTAGACCCCCTTACCGATTCCAAATCTCCATCAACGCTTTATAACGCCATGATACATCCGCTGATCCCTTTTACCATCAAGGGTGTGATCTGGTATCAGGGCGAATCAAATTCAGACAGGCCGTGCGAATACCAAAAGTTGTTTCCGGCATTGATCAACAGTTGGAGAAAGGAATGGAATACTGATTTCCCTTTTTATTTTGTTGAAATAGCACCGCATTATCAGAAGATCCCTGAGATCAGGGAAGCTCAGTTGTATACCTATAAAACAGTTTCCCGGACAGGGCTTGTTGTTATTACTGATTATGGCGATTCGTTGAATATACATCCAAGGAACAAAGAAGTAGTTGGACACCGGTTGGCCTTATGGGCATTGGCAAAGGACTATGGCAAAAAAGAAATTGTTTATTCAGGGCCTATTTACAGATCCATGAATATAGAAGGCAATAAGGTTGTCATTCACTTTGATTATGCCGATGGCGGGTTGGTTGCAAAAGAAGGCACATTGAAAGAGTTTGCCATTGCCGGTAGTGATAAACAGTTTATGAAAGCGAATGCCACGATCGAAGGTGACAAGGTTATTGTTTGGAGCGACATGGTGAAGCAACCGGAAGCCGTAAGATTTGGATGGCGGAACTTTCCGCATGCGGAATTGTATAACAAGGCGGGGTTGCCTGCATCGCCCTTTAGCACCGGCGGGCTTATGGCTTATCCCTGCCAATAATGAAATTGTGATAAGTGGGCTCATGGATACGAGGTTTATTAATTACAAAGATCCTGGTTTTTTTATTAAGGGGCCTGGTAACCCAATTTGACGAGTGGGTTGATAACAGAGTTGTGCATTGTAAGTCAGTGGGTTATGGTGTCGTTTAAAACGGAATAAATTTGTTATTTTTTGTTAGACAAATTCTGTGAATCATGGACTCTAACGGGCAGAAATACTGGTTTGAATTAACTGCGGAAGAAAAGGAAAACAGGTTAAGAGAAGCTTTAGTAGAAGAAATGGAAAAAACTAAGGCAATGAACCTGCCTGTCATTTATCGAAATGAATTGTGTATAAAACCCAATATGTTCATTCATAAATACCCCAACGGTCACACCGTTCTCATTGAACTAAATACCTCCAACTCTGAAATAAAAGTAATTAAGGTCTTACAACAATGAGTAATCCT
>JAJKIL010000106.1 GCA_021154515.1 Niastella sp.
TAACAAGGGATTAAAGTGAGGCGTTTTCGGTAAGAAGGAAAAGGTTAATAGAGTTGATGAAGTTGATAGTGTTGATAAAGGGGCGGTGATAAAAAGAGTGAGGAATTTTGCCCTATCGCGAGTCATTTCACGTTTCACGTTTGCCGTTTCACGATTCAGCATGGCCGATTCACGACTGCCGATGCTTATCACTTAAGCAACTCATTAAACGGAATATCCAATACTTCATATCCCCGGTCATTGTTCCAAAAGAAATGCCACCACTCTGTATCAAGTTTAGTAAATCCGTGTTTCTCCATTACAGCCGTTAACAGCTTGCGATGTTCCTGTACGTTGATTGGTAAAGCAGTAAAATCCTGATGGGCCGTATCGCTGAAATTATCGAAGCCGGTGCCCATATCCAGCTCCCGATGGCTTTTTAACTCAACGATGGTAAGATCAACCGCCAGTCCACGATTATGTCCGGACCCTTTTGTCGGGTTAGCCACATACCGTTCATCCTTAATTAATTCCCAGAATTTTACCGTAACATCGTAAGGCCGGTAGGCATCAAATATCTTGAGGCCATATCCCCGGGCATTCAATTCTTTTTGAACCGCCGCCAGCGCCCGGGCGGCAGGTAACCGCAGAAAGGTGTGGTGAGTAGCCGGAACGTATAGTTGTAAATGGGTAAAATTATTGGTGGTGGCATACCGCAGATCATATACAATATTGGGTATTAGTTTTAGCAATTCCACCATTTTTTTGGCAGAATCATTGCTTACAGTTAATTGATAGTCAGCTAATTTGTTAATAACCGGCACCCCATATTTACTAACACTTGTTGTTTGCGCCAGGCAGGCGGTCACGTGGAAAAAAATCGAAAGCAGCATTAGGTAAATACCACGCTTAAGCACTATTTTGTATAACATTGTGGCCGGTTTAAAGGCAGGTTAGGAAAGTGAAAAGATACTAAACTTTTATACCGGATAACCAGGATCAATTAACATGAAAAAAGGTATTACCTCAGGCCTGCATTGGAGCATAATAATTGTAGCGCTTTTTTTAGCAGCCTGCCATGGACGTGGTAGAACGGCTAAACCCCCCGCCCCCAAAGCCAAAGACATTGTTGAACAACCCAAAGAATTGAATGTCAGCATTGAGCGAAACCTTCAAACCGCGCTCGAGTTTATTTTGGCCAGCAATGGCGTACTGAACGATTCCATGCACCTGACAAAGGATTCCCTCGTCAACGATATTTATCAGAAAAGAAGCTTTGAACCGGTTTGGAGCAGTCAGGATAAATGGCTGCCATTGAGCGACTCCCTGGTTGATTTTATTGGCCATGCTACCGAATTAGGCTTATTCCCTTCTGATTATCACTATAGTGTATTAAAGAACATTCGCGCTCAAACCACCCAGGATACCCTGGCGCAAAAGGATGCCGCCTTATGGTCGCGGGGCGAATTGTTGCTGACCGATGCCTTTTTCAGAATGTGCGCCGATCTGCACCAGGGCCGTCTGCCCTTCGACAGCGTCACCCTGCGGAAAGATACCCTGACCGTGACTGGCTATCTCAATTTGTTCGATACCCTTTGGCAATCAAAAGATGTAGCCGTTTTAATGCATTCGCTGGAGCCTAAACATACTGGGTATGATTCCTTGAAATACGGGTTGAAGAACTTCCTGCAATCCATAGATACCCTGAAACGCTATACGTATATTCCTTATCCGGCCCAAACTTCTGCGGATTACATTAACAATCTGAAACTAAGGCTGTTTGAAGAAGGACTGCTCAATTCGCCCTACGATTACATGGACACTACCTCTATGAAGTTGGTGATAGGTAAGTACCAGCGTGACAAGGGTTTACCTGAGACAGGGAAGTTGAATTCCGGCACGGCAGGCAGTCTGAATAACAACAACTGGGAAAAATTTAAGAAAATTGCCATTACGCTCGATAGGTATAAATTATTACCCGATTCAATGCCAACTACTTATATCTGGGTGAACATCCCGGCATATAGTATGAAGATCATGGATTCGGATATGATTGTGATGGAATCGAACGTTATAGTAGGGCAGCCAAAAACAAGAACGCCATTGCTGACTTCTAATGTGGTGAATTTTATCACGTACCCGCAATGGACGGTTCCTTACAGTATCATTTTCAAGGAAATGTTACCCAGGATCAAGGCCAACCCATCGGGGTATTTGAATAAACAGAATCTGATGGTGGTCGACAACAATGATAACGTGCTGAACCCGGATAGCCTGAATTGGGGAAAATATAACAAAAATTACTTCCCTTTCCTGATAAAGCAACGGCAGGGTGACGATAACTCATTGGGTGTGTTGAAGTTCAATTTCGCCAATAAGTACGACGTTTATTTGCACGATACCAATGCCCGCTGGCTTTTCTCGAAAGAGAACCGCGCATTGAGTCATGGTTGTGTAAGAATTAAGGATTTCATGAAATTGGCCGATTTTTTGGTTAGAAATGACACCCTCCGTTTTCCGCCCGATACCCTGCGGAGCTGGATAGGCAGAAGGGAAAAGCATTATGTGACCGGTTTTACCAGAGTGCCCATTTTTATCAGGTATTTTACCTGTGAGGAGAAGAACGGAGGCATTAGGTTTTATAACGATGTGTACGGGGAAGACAGGACCTTATGCCAACGGTATTTTGATAGTAAGACCCTTTAAAAACTCTAAGACTATGAAGAATGTATTGGTTGTAATAGCCCTGATGTTCTCTTTTTTTGCGTCAAAAGCGCAGATGAAGATTGACAGCATTGCATTGAATAAACAACGAAATGTGCCTGTAACTCAATTTGGTGTGGCCAGTTTCTATGCCGATAAATTTGAAGGTCAACGTACCTGCACCGATGTGGTATTCACCCAGAAAAAGCTTACCGCCGCCTGCAATACCCTCCCGCTCAATTGCTGGATAAAAGTTACCAACCTCAGAAATAAGAAAAGCGTGATGGTCAAGGTCAACGACCGCATGCACCCATCGAATCCCCGGCTTATTGATATGAGCAAGGCCGCTGCCCTTGCCCTGGGTTATACCGGCCATGGATTAACGAAAGTGAAGATCGAGTACCTGGGTAAGAACAAACCCGACGATGAAGAGATCGCTGGTAATAATTAATTTCTCCAGTTTGCAGCCACCTGTTATTTTTGTCCGGTACGGTTCTCCAAACCAAACCGGTTATGAAAAAAAACGTGGGATTTCTGCTGGCCATCCTGCCATTACTGGTGCCTGCTTTTAGCCAGGATGACTATGTACAACGGCCTACGTTAGGTATTTACTTCTTCTTCAATGATTTTCAAAAATCTGGTAAGTTAAAGGATATGTCGCCCGGACTGGCGTTGAACTATATCAGCGGGTTGAACAGGCATTTTGATTTCACTTCTGCATTAACCGGCAGCTTTTTAGATTATAAAAAAAAGGATGGCGCTACGCTGGGGCAGGATAACCTGTTGCTGGAAGGCGATGTGTCCCTGAAAGGAAAGCTGTTTTCAAATCGCTACTGGATAAGCCCCTTTTTGGAGATTGGTACGGGGATCTCGAAATTCAAAAGCTATTGGGGCGCCTTTATTCCCACCGGTACCGGCTTTCAGGTGAATTTATTTAATGAAGCCTATTTTATGTTCAATGCTCAATACCGCATAGCAGTGACCGAAACTGTGAGTGAACATTTCTATTATAGTATAGGTATAGCTGGAGTAATTGGGGGAAGAAAGAATGAAAAACGTTCTGTGTTGCCTGAGTGATCCAAAGGGAAAGTTCGTAGGTTATTAGGTTATTAAGTTCGTAAACCTAATAACTTATGAACCTACGAACCCAATAACTAAAGAACCCTTTAGTAGAAGGAAGATAGTTGCTAAGCGGATCTCTCTTCACCGCCATCCTTATCGCTTTTGCAAATGCTTTAAAGATGGCTTCTATTTTATGATGTTCATTATCACCGTGGCATTCGATGTTCAGATTGCAACGGGCTGCATCGGAGAACGATTTAAAAAAGTGAAAGAACATTTCTGTTGGCATTTCACCAATGCGTTCTCTTTTAAATTCCGCATTCCAAACGATCCAGTTACGACCGCCAAAATCAATGAGCACTTTGGCATCCGCTTCATCCATAGGTAAAGCAAATCCATAACGTTCCATACCGCGTTTATCGGCCAGCGCCTGGGCAAATGCTTCGCCCAATGCAATACCGGTATCTTCTATGGTATGGTGTTCATCGATGTGCAGGTCACCGTTAGCACGAATGGTAAGGTCCATTTTACCATGACGGGCGATCTGATCGAGCATATGATCAAAAAAACCAAGACCGGTATAAATAGCGCCCTTGCCCCTGCCATCTACATTCAGTTCTATTTTTATCTGCGTTTCGTTGGTATTGCGTTCGTGGATCACGCGGCGCAGGCCCAGCTTCAGGTATTCGTAAATAGTGCTCCAGTGTGTGCTTTCCAATGCAATAACGGGACGCAGTTCCGCTATTTTATCCTGGATTTCACCGGCGCCCAGGTTGGGGTCCTGGTTCAACCAAATGGCTTTACAGCCCAGGTTTTTAGCCAGCTGTACATCGGTGATGCGATCGCCGATAACATATGAATTAGCGATGTCGTACTCCTCATTATTCAGGTATTGCGTAAGCATGCCTGTACCCGGTTTACGCGTGGGCGCATTGTCATGAGGAAAAGACCGGTCAATATGTACGGCGCTGAAATGAATGCCTTCGCCTTCGAGGCTTTTCATAACCAGGTTGTGCAGGGGCCAGAAGGTATCTTCCGGAAACGCATTAGTACCCAGGCCGTCCTGGTTGGTGACCATTACCAGTTCATAGTCCATCTCGCGGGCTATGCGGCCCATGTATTCGAACATGTGCGGGTAAAAGGTCAGTTTATCAAAACTATCTAACTGATAAGTAGGGGGCGCTTCGTTTATTAAGGTGCCGTCGCGATCGATGAATAGAATGCGTTTCAAAACAATATTTTAAAAGTTCACTATTATTTCAGCCTGGCCCGCATGGCTTTTACTTCACCAACTGCCACCAGGCTGGCTTTGTTGCCAAAGTTGTTGCGAATGTAAGTCAATACATCTGCAATTTCCTGATCTGATAAAGTAGATTCCTGCGGCGGCATGGGATTGTGGAATTTATCGCCGTCGATATCAATTTCACCACCCTGCAAGCCTTTCAGCACGATCTTGATCAACGCCTTTTTATCGCCTAACACCCATTTGGTTTTTGCCAGTGGCGGGTTCATGTTCTGTACACCTAAACCATCGGGTTGATGACAGGCCAGGCAGGTAGCTTCGTACACTGCTTTACCACGCGTTAAAGCGGCTTTTAAACCACCTGGTTGTGGTTTTGTTTGCTGCGCTACGAATGCAGAAGCGATAATCAATACCAACAGGGCGAGCATTACTTTTTTCATATGTATGATTAACTAAGTTCTTTTTTGAGTTTAATTATTTGCTATAGCTCACTTTCCAGATAGTACCATTGTTGTCATCAGAAACATATAAGGAACCATCGGGGCCTTGTGCCAGACCAGTGGGGCGGTATTTCGCTCTTCCGGTTGTAGCATCTTTTGGAAGTTGGGAAAAGCCGTCAGCAAATACTTCCCATTTGCCGGAAGGCATGCCATCCTTGAAAGGCACAAACACTACAAAGAAACCAGCTTGTGGTTCGGGGGCACGGTTCCAGGAACCATGGAATGCGACAAACGCGCCGTTCTTGTATTTGGCAGGGAATTGATTGCCTGTATAGAATAATAAAGCGTTGGGCGCTAAGTGACCAGGGAACTGAACTATTGATTTTGTTTTATCTGCACAACGATCAACTTTTTTACGATCGCCGCCATATTCAGGACACAGCAGTTTTTGTTGTTTATCGTTGTCATAATAGCAATAAGGCCAGCCGCAATCTGCGCCTTTGGTCAGGCGGAACATTTCTTCAGCCGGATTTTCTGAACATGGTTTTTGATTGAACAGTTCAGGGAAGAACTGGAACAA
>JAJKIL010000107.1 GCA_021154515.1 Niastella sp.
AAAATGTACAATTCATCTGTAACCGGGTTAATGGCTGCAGCAGAGGGTTTGAACTTGATCTTTTTTTCTCCTATCATGTTGGCAATGGCCGTTACATCGATGGAAGTGGAATCGTCGAAATGTTTGTTAAGCAGATTAAAATAGAAAGCCGTTAATGTTTTCTTTTTATCACTTTCACAGTCCTTACAGATCAAAGTGAGTTTAAACAGGTGCGGATCGTAGTACAGGATCTCGAACTCATTGCCGCGCGAGGGAAAATCTACCTGCTGGGTCAGGATCCGGTTTTGATCATCGAAGGTGAAGGCGGTTATATTGCCATTGCTTTGCAGCACGTAGAAAACCTTATCAACCATTACCAGGTCTTCATAATCACCATTAGCAGAGAACTTCCATTTGTGAATAGGTTTACCCCCCGTTAAAGGTATCTTATACAGCCACCCGAACTCATCCCCCACGGCAAATACACTGGTATCTTTTGCATAAAAGGCCACTCCCGAAATTTCATCCAGTTCTACCGGAAGTTTTATTATGAAAGGTTTGTTCAGGTCGTAGCCATCGGGACTTTTATACGCATGATCGCCATTGGCTGGTGGTGTGCAATGGCTGTTTAAGATAGCAATGAAAAGGCATAATAAACAAGTGGATCTGTAAAGCATAAAAATTCGGATGGCTAACCGGTTATATGTCAAAATCTGGTGCCATGGGTGGGGGGAGGCAAAGAATTGGATACCAGTAGCCTATTAGGGCTTGTGTAGAAAATCGTCTACAATGGGGGAAGTTGATAGGGTTTACAAGTTAACAGGTTGACAAGGGCTGACTGGTTGGAGACAGGTTGATTATCAATTCTTTTCTTTTAGCTAAGCGCATTAATCAATTAAATAGAAAGCCGTTTGGATTTAATTGAACGGCCCGCCGGTTAAATGAAAAGCCGTTTGGATTTAATTGAACGGCCAACCGGTTAAATGAAAAGCCATTTGGATTTAACTAACCGGCCAACCGGTTAAATGAAAAGGCGTTTGGATTTAATTAAACTGTCTGCCGGTTAAATGAAAAGCCGTTTGGATTTAATTCAACGGCCAACCGGTTAAATGAAAAGGCGTTTGGATTTAATTAAACTGTCTTCCAATTAAATTGTAACGACTAATAATTGAATAAGTGGGCTTTATTTCTTCTTCGCAACCACCTGCTGGTAGTACTTACAAACTTCGGTAATGCCGCATTTGTCGCATTTGGGATTGCGGGCAACGCAAATGTAGCGGCCATGTAAAATAAGCCAGTGGTGGGCTATATGTACCAGTTCTTTAGGTATGTGTTGGATGAGTTGCTTTTCGGCAGCAAAGGGTGTTTTGGCATTCAGGGTGAGGCCAATGCGTGCTGCTACCCGGAAGACGTGGGTGTCTACCGCCATATTAGGCTGCTGGTCAACTACCGAGGTAATGACATTAGCCGTTTTTCTGCCTACGCCGGGGAGCGTAACCAGTTCATCAACCGTGAGCGGGACCTCGCCGTTAAACTCCGTCTGGAGCTTTTGGGCCATCCCAATCAGGTGTTTGGTTTTGTTATTGGGGTATGAGATACTTCTTATTAACGGGAACAGTTCATCAAAAGTAGCTTTTGACAAACTGTACGCGTCCGGGTATTTTTCAAAAATAGCCGGTGTAGTCATGTTAACCCGCTTGTCGGTACATTGTGCCGACAGAATCACCGCCACCAGTAACTGGTAGGGATTATCATACAGCAACTCAGTTTCCGCATCGGGTGCATGATGCAAAAAATAGTCGATTACGAACTGGTAACGTTGTTTTCTTGTCATTCTTTCACTTAGAATGACTGCGAAATTAAGGGAGTGGATTAATGTAGCCCAATGATTGTTACATTATTGGGGGGTACTTGTTTTCTGCCGGAAGTTTTATGCAGTTGCAGTCACCGTTTCACGGGCGTATTGCAAGATGTTCATAATAACTTCAGTTCTGGGAGATTCCATGATCTTGTCCAGGTTACGGGCAGAAGCTTTCAAAACCTCTAATTTTTCGCGAAGCGTCCAGTCTTCCTCTAATGCGGCTTCAATTGCGGCATTCATTGCCGGCGAGGTTTCTTTGTACAAATAGCGTAAAAGGTCCTCCGGTGTAAACAGAATAGTCATAGGCAAACCATTTATGTCCTTATAAAATTCCGAAAGAGTCAATTTCGGAGTCCGTCCGTGTTATAAAACGATATTAGGTTTCTCTTATTGTGCAGGAGATTGGATAGGAATGCGAGAATTCGACGACAATATATAAAAAGACGGTGAATGATACAATAGAAGGACCGAAACTACTTATTCAGGTGATATGAACAAATCTTCATTGTCCTTTTTCATGAGATACTTTTCGCGGGCGTATTTTTCGAGCTTTTCGGGGCTTTGTTTAAGGCCTTCCAGCTCTTTTTTTGTGGTATCTATTTGTTGCAGGTAGTAATCGCGGCTTTTTTCCAGTTGTTTCAGCTCGTTCCGGTACCTGAAGTGGGTGGTAATAATATCGCGGTCGTCGAAGAACAGCAGCCATACAGCAAACACCAGCACGGTGAGGAAGTACTTATTTTTAAGCCAGGCTGGCATGTTCTTAAGAAGTTTCAAGATTTCAAGGCGCAAGTTTCAAAATACAAAATTCAAACCATGACCCGAAGGTCAAGGCACAAAGCTCATGAAATTAGGCGGGGTCATCGAATATAAAACGACTTGTGCCTTGTTTCCTGATCCTTGTGCCTTAAGGTATTATTTACCAAATTTAATTCTTCCTTTTGGATAAATGGCATTTTCGCCCAGCGCTTCTTCAATACGAAGAAGCTGGTTGTATTTTGCCAAACGGTCGCTGCGGCTGGCAGAACCGGTTTTAATCTGTCCGCAGTTTAAGGCTACGGCCAGGTCAGCGATGGTAGTATCTTCCGTTTCACCGCTGCGGTGGCTCATAATAGATGTATAACCATTTGTTTGCGCCAGTTGTACGGCATTGATGGTTTCGGTGACGGTACCAATTTGGTTTACTTTAACCAGGATGCTGTTGGCAATACCTTTGTCGATACCTTCCTGCAGGCGTTTAACATTGGTTACAAACAGGTCGTCGCCTACCAGCTGGCATTTGGTGCCGATGGCTTCGGTCAGTTTTTTCCAGCCATTCCAATCGTCTTCGGCCATACCGTCTTCGATTGAAACGATGGGGTATCTTTTAACCCAGTCAGCCCAGTAAGCCACCATTTCATCGCTGCTGATGGTTTTGTTTGAGCTTTTGTAGAACTTATAGGTGTTGCTGGCCTCGTCGTACATTTCGGTGCTGGCTGCGTCCATAGCAATACCAATTTGCTCGCCAGCTTTGTAACCGGCTGATTCAATAGCAGCCAATACAGTCTCAATAGCCTCTTCGGGGCTTTGGATATCAGGAGCATAACCACCTTCGTCACCCACGTTGGTGCCATAACCTTTCTTTTTCAGAATAGATTTCAGGTGGTGGAAGATCTCAACGCCCCAACGCAAACCTTCGCTGAAAGAAGAAGCGCCGATGGGAACGATCATAAATTCCTGGAAATCAATTTTATTATCTGCGTGTACACCACCGTTCAGGATGTTCATCAAAGGCATTGGTAACACAGTGGCGTTAACGCCGCCCAGGTAACGGTACAAAGGCAGGTTGGTTTCTTCCGCAGCTGCTTTGGCAACCGCCATAGAAACGGCCAGGGTAGCATTGGCGCCCAGTTTGGCCTTATTTTCAGTACCATCGATCTTGATCAGCAGATCATCGATGTAGGCTTGTTTTACTACTTCAATACCAATCAGTTGATCTGCAATAATTTCGTTTACATTTTTAACTGCCCCTAAAACGCCTTTACCCATGTAGGTTTTTTTGTCGCCGTCGCGCAATTCAACAGCTTCGTGTTTACCGGTAGAAGCGCCGCTTGGTACAGCTGCTCTTCCTACAAATCCGTTATCGGTAACTACATCTACTTCTACAGTGGGATTGCCGCGGCTATCTAAGATCTGGCGGGCATGAATGTCTGCAATGTAACTCATGAGTTGGTATTAGTTTAAATTATTGTCTATTGGAATTATTTAAGCGCTGATCCTGGTATTCAGGTCGTCCAGTACTTTGTTCCAGTTCTCAAAATCTTCGGTTTCTTCCCAAAGATCTTTCAGTTCTGAATTATTTTTGATCCGGTCGATGGCCTGCTGGCATTTGGCAACGATACCGCGAATGGTCAGTAACTGGGCCTTGTGTGCTTTTACCCAATCCTCCGCATCTTCGGGAAAATCTTCAGCCATCCGGTCTTTTGCGGTAGCTATGTACTCAATAGCGGCGAGCGCTTCTATGCACAGGTCCGAGTCGAGATAAGCGTCTTCTTCAATGGTTTTTATTACCTCTATAGCCGAAATTATCCGGTCAATGCCCTCTTCTTCTACGACTGCAACAAAATCTTGGGCGGTGTCATTATCGAAATTTGTATGTCCCCAGGATCCCATAATAAGGTGTTTAATATTAGATTTAAATGCAGGCAACGGGTGTTTGCCGAGGTGCAAAGAAACAAAGTTTGCAGTAAAATCTACTTTTCAGGGCCTTATTTTTACGTAACCTGTCAGGCGTTAGTATTTGTGTTTGTCAAACTTCTGAATACATCTTCCAGGCTTTGTCCACCGGATTGCAGGGAAATAATGTTGAGATTTTCCTGTAATGCAAGTTCCATTACCTGTCGTTGGGCTTCTTTGGCGTTGGTGCACACCAGTTCCCACTCGTTGGTGCTGATCTTGTTGGCTGTTTGCACGCTGCTCAATCTTTCGAGCCAGGCCGGTTCAAGCGGTTCTTTAAAGGTTACCCGCAGCAGGTTGTTGCTGGTAACCTGCTGACGCAGATTACTTAATTTGTCATTGGCCACCAGTTTGCCCCGGTTTATAATAATAACCCGGTCGCAAATGGCTTCCACTTCCTGTAATATGTGTGAGGAAAATAGCACGGTTTTGTTTTGCCCCAGGTTTTTTATCACTTCCCTGATCTCGACTATCTGGTTGGGGTCTAAACCCGTGGTGGGTTCATCCAGGATCAACACTTCGGGGTCGTGTATAAGGGCTGCAGCCAGTCCCACGCGCTGTTTATAACCTTTTGACAACTGGCCGATCTTTTTATTGCTTTCCAGGCTTAACCCAACGGTTTGGATCACGCCTTCTATGCGTTCTTTTTTTGTTTTGGCCGGAACACTATGCACATCTGCGATAAAATCGAGGTACTCGCGTACATACTGATCGTAGTACAGTGGGTTGGCCTCGGGCAGGTAACCAATGGTAGCCTTGGCCTGCAGTGGTCGTTCTTTTACGGCAATACCCGATACTAGGGCTTCGCCTTCATCTGGTTGCAGGTAACCGGTGATGATTTTCATAGTGGTGGATTTGCCGGCGCCATTGGGGCCCAAAAAGCCAACAATCTCCCCCTTGTTAACAGTAAAGCTTACGTTATCGATAGCTTTTTGCTCACCGTATATTTTGGTGAGGTTTTTTACTTCAATTGACATAATTACTGCGCAAATTAGGGAATTTAGCGGCATAAAAAAGCCCCCGACGATATCGTCAGGGGCGTAGCGTTATCTTATTAAAGCGTGCACTATCTTACAAATCGTCATACTCATACAACGAGTCAATATGGGTACCGGCCCGCATTTCAAATACCTGTTTTATGATCCCATCCTTTAACCCATATACCCAGCCGTGGAGGTCGGGTTTGTTGCCTTCTTTCCAGGCCCGTTGAATGATGGAGGTTTTGGCCAGGTTATTCACCTGTTCGCGCACATTCAGTTCAACCAGCCTGTCGGTGCGTGTTTCTTCATCTTTTATTATCTCCAGTTCTTCGCGGTGCAGGCGGTAGACATCCTTTATATTACGCAGCCACATATTCAGCACGGGCTTAAAGTCGTGTTGGGTAGCGGCTGCTTTCACCCCGCCGCAACCATAGTGACCACAAACAATAACATGTTTTACTTTCAGGTGGTTCACCGCATAATCGAGCACACTCAGCAAATTCACATCTGTGTTCACCACCATGTTGGCAATATTACGGTGTACAAATATTTCACCTGGTTGGGTACCCGTAATTTCATTAGCCGGTACGCGGCTGTCGCTACACCCGATCCATAAAAATTCAGGTGTTTGTATATGCGCCAGCCTGTTGAAATATTCGGGGTCATCATGTAGTTTTTCTGAAGCCCAGGCTTTATTTTCCAGTAATAACTTTTCGTATGTTTCCATGATCAGTTTTTTTAGTCTTATGATATTAATTGTCCTGACTATAATAGCATCAGCTGTGGTGTTTACAAAAAAGCACAGGCCTTTCTTTCTTTTATACTTCGGCCATTTCTTTTTCAGGAACAATGGGTTTTGCCTTTGCTATTACTTTACTGCCGTTGCCAGAAAAGCCCTGTTCTTTAAAGTGGCTTTTTTTCAATTCAACAGTTATACCTTTCAGGGGTGCGTGTTTTAAAAAGTCCTCTATCACTTCCACTATATCCTTGTCAATAAAATCGGCGCGGGTGGCATCGATAAGTACTGAAGAATTTTCCGGTACCTGTTCAAGCCTGTTCTTAATGATGGGTTTATTCAGGAATGATACATCCTTACGCAAGCGGAACAAATATTTATTGGCATCGCTTACTACCAACACGGCCGATTTAAAATTACTGCGGATAACAAAGAACAAACCAACCACACAGCCTATTAAAATACCTTTTAACAGGTCGGTAAGCAATATGGCTGCAACAGTTAATACAAATGGTAAGAACTGATCCCAGCCCTTTTTATAGAATTTTAAAAACAGCGATGGTTTTGCCAGTTTATAACCGGTGAAGATAAGGATGGCTGCCAGTGCCGACAACGGAATAAGATTAAGCACAGCAGGAATAAAGGCTACTGATAACAGCAACAGGATACCATGAAAAATGGTAGACATTTTAGTTTTGGCTCCGCCGTTGATGTTAGCCGAAGTACGCACTACCACCGACGTGATGGGCAAACCGCCAATTAAACCTGACAACATATTACCGGCGCCCTGTGCCATTAACTCACGGTTAGTGGGGGTTACCCGTTGATAGGGGTCAAGGTCATCGGAGGCTTCAATATTCAGCAAGGTCTCCAGGCTGGCCACAATAGCTATAGTGATAGCGGTTGTCCATACAACCGGATTCAGGATATGGCTGAAATCAGGAAATGTAAAGAAAGAGATAAACCCATTGAATGAATCAGCCACCGGAATTTTTACCAGGTGCGATTCTTTAATAACCATTTCAGGCGCTACTGATCTTAAGGTTTCATTGATGGCTACAGCAATCAATACCACCACCAGTGGACCGGGTACCAGTTTGAGGAACCTGGCTTTGGGGGCAATGTATTTTTCCCAAACGATCATAAGAACCAGGGAAACAATGCCAATCATCAGGGCCCCGGGAAGTAAATGCCTTAATGAACCAAACAACGCACTGAAGGTATTGTCTCCACTGGTTTGTGAAAAGGCTTCATCGCCGGGATAATCTTTATCATATCCCACCATATGGGGAAATTGTTTCAGGATCAATATAAGACCAATAGCGGCCAGCATGCCTTTGATAACACTTGAAGGGATGTAGTCGCCCAGAATACCGGCTTTTAAAGAGCCCAGGATGATCTGGAAAACCCCACC
>JAJKIL010000108.1 GCA_021154515.1 Niastella sp.
AACGAACCCTTAATATTACAGACTAATGAAGTAGAGATCACCAGTGAAGATATCCCCGGGTGGATGGTGGCCAATAAAGATGCTCTCACCGTGGCTTTGGATGTAACCGTGTCCCCAGAACTGGTTAGCGAAGGAAATGCCCGCGAATTAGTTAACCGTATCCAGAAAATCCGCAAGGACAGTGGTTTTGAACTCACTGATCGAATACTGGTAAAAGTAACCGAACACCAGGAGTTGAACCCTTCGATCGCCCAATTTAATAATTATATTTGTGCAGAAATTTTGGCAGACAAACTTGAACTAGTACCTGAATTACCAGATGGCACCGAAATTGAAGTGAACGATATTCCAATAAAAGTGTTCGTTACAAAAAAAGCGTAAAAGTATGGCAACCAAGAAAAAGGCGGCCAAGCCAGCAAAAAAAACGATTGCCCCAAAAAAGGCGGCCCGACCGGCTGTTGGGGCAGCCAAACCTGCTGCTGCAAAAAAAGTAGTTGCTAAAAAAGATGTAAAGCCTGCTGCAAAAAAGGCAGTTAAACCACCTGTTGAAAAGAAGGTCACGGTTAAACACGCGGCCATTGCTCACCAGGTAGCTACCAAAGCGCATGCAAAATCATCTTCGGCGCCTACTACGGCCAAGCCAGTTGCCAAACCCGTTGATATTAAAGATATTAAAGAGATAAAAAAGACAGTGGAGGCTCCTGTTAAGGTCGAAAAGCCGGAAGTTAAGGTGGAAGTTAAAAAACCGGAACCGGTTATTCCACCGCCGCCACCCAAAAAACCGGAGCCCCCAAAACCGGTAAAAGTGGTGATCCCGGAAATAAAGACAAAAACATCGCGTCGATACGAACCGGAATTCACAAAATCAGTATTAGATCAACCAGAAAACATTCAAACAGGACCAACCATGAGATATAGTGATGCCGAATTAAGCGAGTTTAAAGATCTGATCTTGAAAAAAGCAGAGCAGGCCAAAAAAGAACTTACTTATTTACAGGGTTTAATAACCCGCAAAGATGAAATGGGTGGCGATGAGAACGAAAATCGCTACATGACCATGGAAGATGGCAGTATGAGTATGGAACGGGAACAGTTGGCTCAAATGGCCAGCCGTCAGATCAATTACATTGATCACCTGGAAAAAGCCCTCATGCGCATCGAAAACAAAACTTACGGCATTTGCCGGGTTACCGGTAAGCTCATCGATAAAGCCAGGTTACGCGCGGTGCCGCACGCTACCCTGAGCATCGAAGCCAAGCAAATGATGAATAAATAGTTGTTTGCTTAATCGGTTGGTTATCATTCTGCTTATAGTGGAATGGGATGTTATGCCAGTTACATAATCAAAATTATTAAGCCCTCCCGACTTGTCGGGAGGGCTTTGTTTATAAAGAAATGAAGTAAGAGCGTATTTTAGAATCCTTTTGCGCTATCCGGCGCCCAGAATGCTTCCGGCATTGGCTTCTCCAGCAAATACTGGTAGTAGAATTTATAAGCTTCGTAGCGGTTATGAACGCCCTTGGCCCCTGCAATCCCATGGCGCTCGCCCGGGTACATCATAAACTCAAAATGCTTTTTCATATCCTCCAGCTTATTGATGAACACCATGCTGTTTTGCATATGTACGTTATCGTCTGAGGAACCATGCACAATGCGCAACAAACCTTTGTATTTATTGGCATATGTTAACACCGAAGTGCTTTTATAGCCATCAGGGTTATCCTGGGGCGTATTCATAAAACGTTCGGTATAATGCGTATCATAAAACTGCCAGTCGGTTACGGAGGAGTTGGCAATGCCGTACGGGAATACATCGGCGCCATAGGTAAGGGCCATACAGGTCATATAGCCACCAAAGCTTCCGCCGGTGATGCACAGCTTGCTGCTATCTACCCAGGGCTGGCGTTTTAACCAGCGGCCACAGGCCATAAAATCTTCAATTTCGTATTTCCCTAACTGGCGGAAGATATAGTTCAAACCCTTCTTACCAAAGTGTCCACTGCTGCGGTTATCAAATGCAACCTGGATCAGGCCTTCCTGCGCAAACCATTGGATGGGTGAACCGGTTGGGCGCCAACGATCATAAACGGTACCGGCGTTAGGTCCACCATAAATGCTGATGAGGACAGGGTATTTTTTAGCAGGATCGAAATTGATGGGGTAAGTAATCAATACCGGCAGCTCAAACGCGCCATCAGTAGCCGTTACATATTTCAGCTCGCTTTTAGGCAGATTATAGTCATTGAAGCTGCTTCCTTTGCTGCTGGCCACTTCTCTTATTATTTTTCCTTTAGCGTCAACCAGCGCCAGGGCCGGGGGCGTATTCAGGTTTGAATAGCCGGTTATAAAATAACTGCCGTTGGGCGAAACGCTGATGAGGTCATGGCTGTAATCGCCAAAACTCAGGCGGGTAAGGCCTTTGCCATCTAAACCCGCTTTATAAAAATCAAAACGGGCCGAGTTTTCTTTACGGGCCTTGAAGTAAACTATGTTTGATTTGCTATCGATCTTTATTATACTGGTTCCCCAAAAATTGCCGGTAGTGATGGGGTTCTTTAACTGGCCGTTATTATCGTAATAGTACAGGTTTTCCCAGCCATCGCGATCACTTTTTACAATACAACCTTTACCGGCAGGCAGGAAGGTGATGCGTTCACTTTCGTCCAGGTCGATCCAGGTAGTTTGCTTTTCATCGTACACTTCTTTTTTGCGTCCATCAGTAAGGCTAATGCTGTAGAACTTCAGGTTGTTTTGTTTGCGGTTCATCCATTGAACCCATAATTGTCCGTCGGGCGACCAGGCGGGCGCGCCGAAGTACTGATCGTCCTGGGCATTGAAATCGGCCCAAACAATAGCGCCGGGTTCAACGGAAGCGATACCAATTTTAACCTCGGGGTTTTTATCACCTGCCTTGGGATAGCGGGTATTTTCCAGGTAGCCGTGCTGTCCATCAGCCACATAAATAGGAAATACCGGTACCTGCGATTCATCGAAGCGCATAAAGCAAAGGTGTTTGCTGTCGTCGCTCCACCAAAATGCTTTATACCTGGTAGCGCGGCCAAGGATCTCTTCATAATATACCCAGCTGGAGTAGCCGTTCAAAATGGTCAAAGAGCCATCAGTGGTCAATTGGGACTCTTTGCTGGCGGCTACATTGTATATATACAGGTTGTTGTCCTTTTTAGTGTAGGCTGCCCATTTTTTATCGGGGGAGAAGGTGATATTCACTCCGCCGGAAATGCTGGTAGAAGGTTGCAGCTGGGCCATATCCATATCGGGATAGGGAACTGCTTTTCCGCTTTTTACATCAACCATGGTAGTGGAGGTGTGGCCGTCGGCCTCCTTCTGGGTAAGCAGATAATGGGAATCATCTGCCCAGCCCTTCACCATTGGTAGTTGTTTAACAACATTGGTTTCACCGTTCTTGAAGATCTGGTCGAAGGTGTAATTCTGCTTTTGAGCATGGGTAGAAATAGTAATCAATAGCAGGAATGGCAATAACCTGCCCTTTATAGCAGCCCTTTTCATGTAGTATGTTTAAATTATTTAACTCGAAAATTAGCTATTTAGATAATTTGGCGGCATTTTCATGGCTGAGTGGTTGAATCGATTGACAGTAGGTAACCCCGACGAGTCGGGGCAGGCTATGTAACTACTTAACTTCTTGCATATCAACCAACTTCTTATAGAAACCATGCTGACTAATTAAGGTATCGTGCGTACCCCGTTCTACGATCCTGCCTTTTTGCAATACGATTATCTCATCGGCGTGGCGGATGGTGCTTAACCGGTGGGCAATCACAATGCTGGTGCGGTTCTCCATCATTTTATTGATGGCATCCTGAACCAGTCGCTCGCTTTCCGTATCCAAAGAGGAAGTGGCTTCGTCGAGAATGAGAATGGGTGGGTTTTTTAAAACGGCCCGGGCAATGGTCAGGCGCTGGCGTTCGCCACCACTTAGTTTGCTGCCGCGGTCGCCTATATTGGTTTGATAGTTCTCTTCTTTTTTCATGATGAAATCGTGGGCATTGGCCACGCGGGCGGCCTGCTCAATTTCAGCAATATTGGCTACGGGATTGCCCAGGGATATATTGGCGGCAATGGTATCGTTGAACAGGATAGGCTCCTGGGTTACAATACCCATTTGATCGCGCAGGGACAACAACGAATATTCCTTGATGTTAACCCCATCTATCAGCAATTCGCCGGTAGTGGCGTCATGAAAACGGGGCACCAGGTCGGCCAGGGTACTTTTACCGGCGCCGGATGAACCTACAAGGGCAACGGTTTTACCCTTTTCAACAGTTAGGTTGATATTATCGAGAATGGTTACGTCGTCGTATTTAAAGGTTACATTTTTGAACTCGATCTTGCTGCCAAAGCTTTGCAGTTGACGGGGATTATCCGCCTCTTTCACTGTCACAGGCGCTTGTAATACTTCTTCAACCCGGTCGATGGCTGCAGCGCCCCTGCGCATATTATAAAATCCCTGAGAAAGCGATTTTGCCGGCTGAATGATCTGGGAAAATACGACCAGATAGGTTATAAAGGCTTCGGATGTCAATCCCCCTTTGTGGGCAAATACCATATACCCACCAATAAGGAGAATGCAGCAAAAGATCACAACGCCCAGGAATTCAGACATGGGAGAGGCCAGATCACGCTTGAATGCCATTTGTATCCGCAATTTGTTCAGCAGGTCATTAGTGCCCACAAAGCGGTCACGCATCAGCTTCTCGGCATTGAAGGCTTTTACCACCCGCAGGCCGCCCAGCGTTTCGTCGAGAATGCTTAACATTAAGCCCTGTTGTTCCTGCGCCCTGCCAGATTCTCTTTTCAGACTTTTGCTTACCCGGCCCAAAACAAACCCGGCCAGGGGTAACATTACCAGCATCACCAGCGATAAAAGGGGACTTAAAAAAATAAGCATGCCCAGTACTATAATGATGTTTAACGGGTCCTTTATCAATCCTTCCAGGGCGCCAATGATACTCCATTCTATCTCATTCATGTCGTTACTCATGCGCGACATCATATCGCCCTTACGTTGTTCGGTAAAATAGCTAACCGGCAGATCGAGGATCTTATCGTACAGGTCTTCCCTGAACCTGGTCATGATACGGTTCCGAAGTGGGATCAACATGCGAAAACCAAGGTATAGAAACAGATTCTTAAATAATATGGAAAGAATAATGGTGATACATATGGCTATCAGGGCCTGAGGATACCCATAATGAAGGATCAGGTATGACAGCCCATACTTTAACTGGCCTAGGATCCCTTCTGAATTCATGGTAAAGGGAGGCCTTATAGTGAGCGGTTTTTCCTTGGAAAACAACAAATTTAAAAAAGGGGCCAGCATCGTCAGTGAAACCAGGGAGAAAATAATAGATAATACATTGAACACCAGGTAACCTGTAATTCTGCTTTTCTGGTTTCGGAGATAAAAGAAAATCCTTGAAAATCGCTTCATGAATCAGTTAAATAATGAGTAAACGGTGCAAAGTAACTAATTTTACGGCTATTAAACCGTTAAGGAAATGCAAGAAGGGAAACGCCAAAAACAGGTGGGAAGTTTATTAAACGAAGAATTAAATTTAATTTTTCAGCGATTGGGGCTGGGTATGATCGATGGGGGTATGGTATCCATATCATCCGTAAAGCTTACGCCCGACCTGCTGGAAGCCCGCATATACCTGAGTTTGTTCCAGGTAAAGGATGCAGACAGCACCCTGAAAAAGATTGAAGAAAGAGGCTGGGAAATAAAAAGAGAGCTCGCAGCACGCGTGGCCAAACAGTTACGGCGTATGCCCGAACTGAGGTTCTTTCTCGACGATACGCTGGACCATGTGTTTAAAATGGAGGAATTGTTCAGGAAGATCAATCCAGACGACGAAACGAATAAACAATAGAATAGATTATAGTACTCAAAACACATACTATTGAACTTTCTCTTTGCCTGGCGATATTTTAAAGCAAAAAAAAGTACCAATGCCATCAATGTAATTGCGTGGGTAAGCATTGTTGCTATTATGGGTATTACGTTTGCTTTTATTGTAGTACTGAGTGTGTTCAACGGTTTTGAAGGGTTGGTGAAATCGCTGTATTCTTCGTTCTATCCCGATATAAAGATCTCCGCCAAAACCGGTAAGACAATTGTTCTTACACCACAGCAGTTGCAAAAAATTGCTGCGATAAAAGGGGTGCGTGCTTATAGCCTGGTAGCGGAAGAAAAAACATTACTTATAAATGGCGATGTGGTGGTGCCCGTTAATCTCAAAGGGGTTGATACTTCTTATGAATCGGTAACGGGGGTGGCGCAGAAACTGATCCGGGGTAATTTTCAAACCGGTAGTGCAGATGAGCCATCGCTGGTATTGGGCAATGGGGTTGAAAATGCCGTGGGTATTGAAAGCGACAAATATCTTTATCCGCTTTCAGTATATGCGTTTAAGCGCGGGATGAATTTCAATGCGGCTGATCCTTATCAGTCGGTACAGGCAGCCAGGATCGTTACCTCCGGTACTTTTCTTATACAGCAGGATATCGATAATCAATACGCCATCACCAATCTTGATTTTATGAAAGGATTGATGGGACTAAAATCTGATGAATACAGCAGTCTTGAGATAGGGCTCCATAGCAGCGTAGATATAGACGATGTACAAAAGGAAATACAGCAGTTATTGGGGACAACCTATTCAGTAGAAACAAAGTATGGTCAAAATCAAAGCTTATACAGTGTGATGAGCCTTGAGAAATGGGCCATCTATGGCATACTTACCCTCATGCTGATCGTAGCTGCCTTTACCATGATCGGCAGTTTGACCATGCTGGTAATGGAAAAGCAAAAGGACATCCAGGTGTTGAAATCGATGGGCGCTAATAATAAATTGATACAAAAGATATTTTTGACCGAGGGGTTACTGTTAGCAGGTATTGGAAGTGTGGGCGGAATAATATTAGCGGTGCTCTTCTGCTGGGCCCAGGTTAAGTACAAAATTATTGCAATTCAGGGTGGCACCTTTTTAATTGATTACTACCCGGTACAAATAGTTGCTTCTGATTTTTTACTGGTATTGCTGACCGTATCGCTGGTAGCTTTTCTGGCCTCCTGGTTCCCTTCGCGCCGGGCAGCGCTGCAGCCAATTGAATTGAGGAGTTAAGAAGCTGAGGGTTAGAGTTATATGTGATTGCATAAAAAAATGTTATAAGAGGTTACTTATTTGTAATTTTTCATATATTTGTGGTGCAGGGGGCTACGGCCCACTGCCTCCGCTGACGGCCGGTTACTCTCAAGAGGGTAACCGGCCGCCCAGTTTTTAGAGGTGAATAAGTAATGAATTTGAACATACACAAAACAAAAAAGGCCCCCGACATGTCGGGGGCCTTTTTATTATATAGCTTCTTATTAATAGTCACCAATAGTTTCTGGTAATTGAGCAAGCGCTGATGCCAGCTGCTCATCGTTGGGAGCAATACCATGCCATTCGTGGTGGCCTTCCATGAAGTCAACACCGGCACCCATTACTGTTCTCATTAAAACAACAACTGGTTTGCCTTTACCGGTATGTTTTTTAGCTTCTTCCAAACCTGCTACTACTGCGTCGATATCGTTTCCTTTGTCGAGGCGCACTACATCCCAGCCAAAAGCTTCGAATTTAGCGCCGAGGTCGCCCAGCTTCATTACTTTATCGGTAGGTCCGTCAATTTGCTGGCCATTCCAGTCAATAGTTGAAATCAGGTTATCAACACCTTTGGCGCCCGCGAACATGATAGCTTCCCAGTTCTGACCTTCGTCAAGTTCTCCATCGCCATGTAAAGTATATATTGTAGTATTCTCGCCATTGAGTTTTTTGGTCAAAGCGGCGCCTATGCCTACGCTCATACCCTGGCCAAGAGAACCAGAAGCTATGCGAATACCAGGCAGGTGCTCATGCGTTGTAGGGTGACCCTGTAAGCGGGAGTCAATTTTACGAAAAGTAGCCAGTTCTTTTACGTCGAAATAACCCGCACGGGCTAAAGTTGAGTAAAATACCGGGGAAATATGTCCGTTTGATAAAAAGAAAACATCTTCATTGCGGGCGTCCATATCAAACTGCGGATTATGCTTCATTACCTTGAAGTATAAGGCGGTAAAGTACTCGGTACAACCCAATGACCCACCTGGGTGACCACTGGCGCAACCATGAACCATACGAACTATATCCCTGCGAATTTGTGTAGCAATGTCCTTTAAAGCTGGCATAGCACGATTAAAATTTGGGTGCAAAACTACAGGAATTGTTTTGTATCAATAAATCAAATTAAACTTTCCCAATATTTTTATGTCAAAAGCCGTTTTATAACGGGATTTCCTGATTAAGATAAGTGGTATTATGGTTGGAAATTCGAAAATACGCTGTAATTTGCCGTGCTTTGTTTAGTGTGTGCCCAACCGGCCCGATTAGTAGCGCGTATTATAATTCCAAGACTAAAATCAGGCTGATGTTTGATGTATTATTTTCTATAGCTATTTCATTCGCAATTACCTTTTTAGCTATCCCGGTAATTATTACCGTTGCAGAACAGAAAAAATTATTTGACATTCCTGACGAAAGAAAAGTGCACCAAAGCCCTATTCCTTCATTAGGAGGCCTTGGGATATTTGCCGGATTTATGCTGGCTTGTCTCATTGCCATTCCTTACCAGTCTGCAACCGACTTTCAATACTACTTTTCGGCAGCATTTGTAATCTTCTTCCTGGGCTTGAAAGATGATATTCTGGTAATATCGCCTATCAAGAAATTTATTGGCCAGGTACTGGCTGCCTTCCTCATCATTTACAAAGGAAACATTCAGATAAAAAGCATGTATGGCTTTATGGGCATACATGAGCTGCCCGAAATGTTCAGCCTGTTGTTAACTTACCTCACCATCATCGTTATTATAAACTCTTTTAATTTGATAGATGGGATTGATGGCCTCGCTGGTACATTAGGGTTAATGGCTTCTACCGTCTTTGGTTTTTATTTCTTACAGGTTAATATGCTGCCTTATTCTATACTGGCCTTTTCACTGGCCGGCAGCCTGATGGCTTTCCTGATATTCAATTTTCAACCGGCAAAGATATTCATGGGCGATACGGGATCGCTTCTCATTGGATTGGTGAATGCCATCCTGGTTGTGAAGTTTATCAACGTGGCCAATCAAACCGATATAGCAGTACCTGTACTTGCATCACCGGCTATCAGTGTCGCCATACTGGTTATACCTTTAATGGATACGTTACGGGTGTTTGCGATAAGAGCTTTTCACCGCCGCTCACCATTTAGTCCGGATAGAAATCACATTCACCACCTGCTACTCGACAGAGGTTATTCACACCGGTCTATAACCCTGACGCTGGTATCGATCAATATCGTGTTTATCGTGGCCGCTTATGCAGGCCGTAACCTGGGTTGCACCTGGATCATTCTGGCCATATTGATCGTATTCTTCTCTGGCATTGCGGCCCTGTACTATACCCGGCCGCGTGCACGCCTGTATGTTGCCAAAACGCTGGAGGCGACCGATGGAGAATTGAAAAACCCCAAGATCGTTCCCCTCACTACCGATACCATTCTGGAACACAAGAATTAAAGCTGATATCATTGATTGCCTGCTTAGCCATACACCAGCTAAAAATTTTGTAGGTTTGCAGGCATTTAATATTTCTTCCTATGTCAGATGAATTAAATATTATTACGGAATCAGCCCAGGAGAACATGGACAGAGCCATTAGTCACCTGGAAACAGAATTAGTAAAAGTTCGTGCCGGTAAAGCCAATCCAAACCTGGTTGACGGCATTGTAGTGGATTATTATGGAACGCCTACACTAATTAGCCAGGTTGGAAATGTTTCGGTAGCCGATGCGCGCACCTTAACCATTCAGCCCTGGGAAAAAAATATGCTGCAGCCCATTGAGAGGGCCATTATTGCCGCCAACATTGGTATCAATCCCCAGAATGACGGAAATATGATCAGGTTGTTTATGCCGCCGTTAACAGAGGAAAGGCGTAGAGAACTGGTAAAAAGAGCACAGGGTGAAGGCGAGCATTCAAAAGTAGCCATCCGTAACATCCGCCGCGATGCCATGGAAGGGGTTAAAAAATTACAAAAGAACGGGTTGAGCGAAGATGCGTGCAAAGATGCTGAAAAGAACATCCAGGAAATGACCGATCGCTATATTTCGCTGGTTGATAAACACCTGGTTGCGAAAGAAAAAGAAATTATGACCGTTTAATTCCCGAAATAAGAAGCAGGAGGTAAGAAGTAAGAAACTCGCTTATTTCATACCT
This sequence comes from Niastella sp., assembly GCA_021154515.1. Lineage (GTDB taxonomy): Bacteria > Bacteroidota > Bacteroidia > Chitinophagales > Chitinophagaceae > Niastella. Next base: position 10,321 of record JAJKIL010000108.1, read on the forward strand.
CCTGCTTTTTTAATTTATCTTGTATTTCTTACTTCCTGCCTCTTCCTTTCTGCTTCCTTCTGCTTCCTTCTTCTTCCATCGGGTAGTAACATATACCCCTGCTAAAATAATTACCAATCCCACTATTTGCCACCCGTTAATAGTTTCCCCGGCAAGCACGCCCCACGATAAAGCAATAAACGGAATACCATAAGTGACCATAGAGGCAAACAAACCACCGGAACGTTTTATCAGGATATAAAAAAGAATAGTGGCCACGGCCGTTCCCATAATGCCCAATACTGAAGATGCGCCGCTTGAAAAGAGCACGCCTGTTTGAGCAAGGGGAAGGGAAAAATAACCGGTAACCCAAAGAATTATTAAACAGGGTAACAGCAACATAGCAAAGCTTACCGCCACCACAGCCAGGGAGCCAACCTCGTGTAAA
>JAJKIL010000109.1 GCA_021154515.1 Niastella sp.
AGCTACTCGAAAATGAGAAAAGAGCAAAAAAAAGGGACTGTCACTATGCCGGAGCTTTTGCAATAATTTTTATTGTGTTACGTATTCCTTTTTTTTACACATGCTGGAAAAAAATAGTTAATAACCAATTAAATGGCTCAAACAGGTTGGTTCAATGTATTACCTTCAATTCAACAATCACTGCTATGAAAAAGTTTATTCGCGTAATTGTGACCATTATTCTGGTGATAATTGTGGCTTTCAGCGCCTACGCTGTTATCTCAGGCCGTACTTATTTGTTTGAGGCGGTATGGTACAATTTTGCCAATATCGATGACTATAAAAAGTTCACCAATAATACCGTGGTAACGGGCGAACCGCAACCCTGGAGCCTTTCAAACGACTACAACAAAAACCCGTTGCCGGTTACCCTGAAAAAGATGCTGGAAGATCTGGAAACCGTGGCAGTACTGGCCATTAAGAACGATTCCATTTTGTATGAATTTTACTGGGACGGCTACAGCGATTCTTCCCTGTCGGGTTCCTTTTCCATGGCCAAAAGCATTACCAGCCTGCTGATAGGCGCTGCCGTGAAAGAAGGTAAAATACAGTCGCTGCAGCAACCGGTGGGCGATTTTCTACCCGAGTTCAGGACCGGCGAAAAAGCCAAAGTGCGCATTGTGGACCTGCTTACCATGAGCAGTGGCAGCAACTGGGATGAATCGTACGCCAATCCTTTTTCGGTGACCACCGAATTATATTATGGGCACGATGCATATAAAACGGCTACAGGTGTTTCAATTATTCACCCGCCGGGTACCCTGCATTACTACAAATCGGGCGATACCCAGCTGTTAGGACTGGTGCTGGAAAAAGCCACCGGCAAATCGCTCAGCGCCTATGCTTCGGAAAAATTGTGGCAGCCAATGGGGGCCGAACATGCTGCCTTGTGGAGCACCGACCAGATAGGCGGGAACGAAAAGGCCTATTGTTGCTTTAATTCTAATGCCCGGGATTTTGCCCGGTTGGGCAAGCTAATGCTGGACAGTGGCCGCTGGAAGGGCAACGAGATCATTCCCATGGATTATTACCTCAACTCCATAAAACCCTGCCATATTCCCGACCAGGACGGGCTACGTTGCACCTACTATGGCTATCAGTGGTGGATCATTCCCAGCAAGCCCGGGATCTTTTATGCCCGCGGCATTCTGGGCCAGTATGTAATTGTAATTCCTTCCAAAAAAACGGTCATCGTCAGACTGGGGAAAAAACGCGCAGGTGAATATATCGACAATGCTCCGGCGGAGGTAGACGCCCTCATTAAATGGGGGATGCTGTTTTAAGTTAAAATTCAAGGTTTTAAGTTCAAAGTTTAATGTTTTCAGTTCTCAATTAGGGTTGAATTTTAAACTGTAAACTTTGAACTAAATACTACCTTTGCCGCTCAATTTTTAATATGAAACTGGATTTACTGGCCATTGGCGTTCATCCTGATGATGTGGAGCTGAGTTGTTCTGGTACATTGATCAACGAAATTAAGCGGGGCAAGAAAGCCGGGATCCTCGATCTTACCCAGGGCGAGTTGGGAACCAGGGGCACCATTGAAACCCGTTATGCGGAAGCAGCCAAAGCTGCTGAGATCATGGGAGTACAGGTACGCGCCAACCTGAAAATGCGGGATGGCTTTTTCCGCAATGATGAAGAACATCAATTGAAACTGATACAGGCCATCAGGACCTATCAACCTGAAGTGGTACTGGGGAATGCCCTTGACGACCGGCATCCCGATCATGGCCGCGCCGGCCAACTGATTGCTACAGCTTGTTTTTTGGCAGGACTGGCAAAAATTGAAACCACCGACGAGAGCGGTAAACCACAACAACGCTGGCGCCCCAAATATGTATTGCATTATTTGCAGGACTGGTACCACGAACCTGATCTGCTCATCGATATCTCCGATGTATTTGACCAACGCATGGAGGCCATCCAGGCTTACAGCACCCAGTTTTTCAACCCGGTAGACGGACACGAAGGGCCGCAAACCTATATTTCATCCCCCGATTTTCTGGACAGTGTAACCGGACGCGCCCGCATGATGGGTAAGCGCATTGGCGTGAAATACGCCGAAGGGTATGTTAGCGAAAAGAAAATTGGTATCAGCAACCTGGACGCGCTGTTACAGGTAGAAACTTAGTGATCGGTTAACCAGTTGAAAAGTTAACAAGTTGATAAGATACCAATTCAACAATTCAGGTAGTTCCTTGTTATAATGCGGAACTCAGATTGTAGAACAAAGAACTTAAATAAGAAATGACAAAAGTAAAAATAGGCCTGGTGCAAATGAGCTGCACCAACGATAAAGATGCTAACCTGCAAAAAGCAATTGAAAAAGTACGTGAGGCGGCAGCCAAAGGCGCACAGATCGTTTGTTTGCAGGAGTTATTCACTTCGCTGTACTTCTGCGATGTGGAAGATTACGACAACTTTAAACTGGCAGAGCCTATTCCCGGACCTTCTACCGATTCATTAAGTAAGGTAGCAGCTGAGACCGGTGTGGTGATCATTGCATCTTTGTTCGAAAAAAGAGCACAGGGGCTTTATCACAATACAACAGCGGTGCTCGATGCCGATGGTACATACCTTGGCAAGTACCGCAAAATGCACATCCCCGATGACCCGGCGTACTACGAGAAATTCTATTTCACGCCCGGCGACCTGGGATATAAAGTATTCAAAACAAAATTCGCCACCATTGGCGTGCTCATCTGCTGGGATCAATGGTATCCTGAAGCAGCCCGCATTACTTCGCTTATGGGCGCCGAGATCTTGTTTTACCCAACTGCTATTGGCTGGGCTACTTCGCAGGACGATACAACCAATACCGAGCAATACAATGCCTGGCAAACCATTCAACGCAGCCATTCCGTGGCAAACGGCGTGCACGTAGTAAGTGTAAACCGTGTTGGACTGGAACAAAAAGGCGCTATGAAATTCTGGGGTGGTTCATTTGTGAGTAATCCGTTCGGAACTGTTTTATACCAGGCTTCGCACGATAAAGAAGAAGTGAATGTGATAGAACTGGATACTGCGTTGACCGATCGCTACCGCACTCATTGGCCATTTATGCGCGACCGCAGAATTGATTCTTACCAACCGATCACCAAGCGGTTCATTGATGATGAAGCGTAATTGTTTTAATCATAAGCATAGATAATTGAAATGCTGTTTCAAGTTACAGGTTACAGGGAAAACCATAGAAGTAAACCTGAAACCTGTAACCTGAATCGTGCAACGGCAACTAATAACCACGAATAACGCAATCAAGAAAAAAGGATAATGAAGACTCCAAAAGAACTAGGTTATTACTTTCCTGCAGAATTTGCGCCGCATACAGCTACCTGGCTGAGCTGGCCGCATAAAGAAGCATCATGGCCCGGCAAGATTGAAACTATTTATCCTTTCTATAGTCAGTTTATAAAAGAAGTGGCAAAAGGCGAAGAGGTGTGCATCAATGTAGTGGACAACGCCATGAAAGCCTTCGCTATTAAATGTCTTACCGAAGCAGGCGCCGACCTGGGTAAGATCAAATTCTTTCTTCATCCTACCAACGATGCCTGGTGCCGCGATCATGGTCCGGCGTTTTTGATAAACCCCCATGCGGAGATCAAAAAGGTGATCGTTGACTGGGGCTACAATGCCTGGGGCAATAAGTATCCGCCATTCGACCTGGATGATGTAATCCCTACTTTAATCGGTAAACACTATAATATTCCCGTATACCATCCCGGTATTGTAATGGAAGGCGGGTCGGTAGAATTTAACGGACAGGGTACGTTGTTAACGTCAACCGCCTGTTTGTTGAATCCCAACCGTAACCCGCATTTGAACCAGCAGCAGATAGAAGAATACCTGTATAACTATTACGGCGTTGAACAGGTATTGTGGGTTGATGAAGGCATTGTGGGTGATGATACCGATGGCCACATCGATGATACGGTTCGTTTTGTAAACGCCAATACCGTGTTAACGGTGGTAGAAGAAAATAAACAGGATGAGAATTACGAATTGCTGCAGCACAACCTGCGCCAGTTAAAACAAATGCGGTTGTTAAATGGACAGCAATTGAATGTGATAGAGCTGCCCATGCCCGACGCGATTGAGTATGAAGGGCAACGTTTGCCGGCTTCTTACGCGAATTTTTATATTGCCAATACGGCGGTGATTGTTCCTACTTATCGCTGCGCCAATGATGATAAAGCGTTACAGATCATTCAACAAAGTTTCCCCGATCGCAAAGTAGTCGGTATCGATTCTACAGATATCATCTGGGGTTTGGGAAGTTTCCACTGTTTAAGTCAACAAGAGCCTGCAGTGTAAGAACTTTGGTCCATTTTATTGTTACTTACAGACATATTTTATCAATAAAAGCATTTTTCCCATGAGAAATTATCTTTTTCTTATGGGAAATTTATTTTCCCCCATGCGCGAAAGGTAATTTCCCAGGTGCGAAAGTAAATTTCTCAGGTGCAAAGGTAAATTTCCAGTGAGCGAAGATTCGTTTCTCAGGAGAAAAAAGCTGTCGCATCTGAGAAAAAATATTTTGCCTATGCGCGAAGGACGATTTCTAACTCAAAAAATAAAAAAACGGGCGACATCATTAAAAACTATAAGTCTACTGAGTGCAATTATTTGATCGCTGTTAATTTATCAATGTCCTCATAAGTGATTTTTTCAAGAATGGTGTTGAACTTTTTTACCCCAAATAATTTTATGTAATACAAATGGCTTACTACACACTCGTTTGGAAACCAAAGAGTGGCATGCGCACATATTGTTCTGGCAGCACTGGCTTGACCATTTCCTATTTTTTTCTTTTCGTTCTTGTTGCAATTTAGGACAATGAGATTGCAGTAGCTGTCATATTTAAATGCCCCAATCCAGAAACCGCCTCCGTTGAAAGTAGGTATAATTTATTGTCTTTAATATACCAGCTCATACCCAAAGTGGTTTTTGTATAGGAAGGCGTGCTTTTATTAATGGAAGAAGCTAACAGAGTCCTTAAACAAGTTGGTTTGCCTAACCCTGAAACTGTAAAAAAATATTCAGAAACACACTCTAAAAAATGAGGGCTAACCCCTTTGGTCAGCCCTGCCTTGTCCGTCCATTAAAGAATATTTTCAAGGTATTTATAGCCGGAACCTGTATTTAGTAATAGTATTCTCTCCGCCCGTTGAACTGTTCCTTCCTTCACCAGTTGTAACAATCCTTTCCATAAAGCGCCGCCTTCGGGGGCAATGATCAATCCTTCTTTACTGGCAATTTCTTTAACAGCAGCAAGCATATCATCATCGCTTACTGCCAGTGGTTGGCCTTTTGATTCGCGCAGCGCTGTCAACATCATGTCTTCGGCAAACGGATTCGGCACTGCCAGTCCGTTAGCCAGTGAAGGTTGACCTATATAATTTTTCGCATTGGGTTGTAAGCCTTTCCAGGTTTGTACTACGGGCTGACAATTCTCTGCTTGTATGGCATACAGACGCGGGAGTTTTTCACCGATCCAACCCATTTGTTGCATTTCTTTAAACGCCTTCCACATGCCAATCAATCCGGTGCCGCCACCAGTGGGATACAGGATCACATCGGGTAATGTCCAGTTGAATTGCTCGGCTATTTCATACCCCATAGTCTTCTTGCCTTCCAGGCGGTAAGGTTCTTTCATGGTTGAAATATCGAAGCAATTGATGGATTCTTTCAGCTGGGCAACTTTTTTAGCGCAATCGCTGATGAGCCCATCCACCAGTATCAGTTCAGCGCCGTATAACTCACACTCATCTTTAAACACCTGTGGGGTATGACGCGGCATTACCACAATGGCTTTTATATCTGCTTTGGCGCAATAGGCAGCCAGCGCGCCACCGGCATTACCTGCAGTTGGAATAATACAGGTATGAAAACCAAATTCCTTTGCTTTGGAAACAGCGGCACTTAACCCTCTTGCTTTAAAGGAACCCGTGGGGTTTTTTGATTCATCCTTTAAAAATAAGTTCGGTAATTCGTAAGCTGATTGTAAGCGTTTTAGTTCAAGAATGGGGGTCATACCTTCGCCCAGGCTCACGATATTATCTTCTTCAAAAACGGGTAATACTTCTTTATATCGCCACATGGTGGCTTCCCGCTTATACAGCACCGTTTTATCAGGTACTTCGGCCAGATTGTATTGAGCTGCCAATGGCTTGTTACAGCAGGTTGAAAAAGTTTGCGGCTCAAAGGCACTGTATGTTTGTCCGCACTGCGAACAGGTCAGTTGTGTTAAGGAGGTAAGTGTGTGTACTGTTTTCATTGCAAATGTATAACGATGTAAAAGTAATGACCACTTGCAAGTAAAACGATACCGATTGCTTATACGCTATAACTTTTTGTTATAATGACTGGTAGCCAGTTTTATAAAGAGTTGATTGATACGGTCTGCTTCGGATCCGCGGCGTTGCATAAAATAAAAGGAACGATTGATTGACAAACCAGGAATGGTCAACCGAACCAGTTCGCCATTTTTTAGTTGTCGCGCTACGGAGCGCAAAGGTAAAAAGCCCAGACAGGTATCGTCGAGCAGGAAATTCTTCAGCGCTTCGGTGCCGCCTAAAACAATTTTATGTTGCAGGTCTGCTATGCTGAGTTTACATTTTTGTAAAGCTTCTGTTACAGCCGATAAAGTACCCGATCCTCTTTCGCGTAAGGCTACCGGTATGGTCTTTAACTCATCAGGTGAAATGTTTTTTTTCTTCACCAGGCTGCTTTTTGCACTGCACACCGGTATTACTTCATCTGTTAAAAAGAACTGGTATTTTACCGAAGTGATGGTATTGCGGCCTTCGGTAATGGCCAGGTCAATTTCATGATCGAGCAGGGCCTTTAAAATGTTTTCTGAGTTGCGGTTTACCAGCTTCAGGTCAATATTGGGGTATTGCTGGTGAAAGGCTGAAAAAACGGGGGGGATAACGTATAAAGAAATGGTGGTGCTGGTTCCCAGTGTAAACGATCCTTTGGCCAGTTGCAGGTCTTTTTGGATACTTATGTCAAACTCCAGCTGGCGTTGCAGTTCGCGGCCTTTTATCACGTATTCAAGCAGGATTTTTCCTTCGCTGGTGAGTGACACACTATTGCCTTTGCGCTCGAACAAACTGATCTTATAATGTTTTTCGAGCGACTGAATGTGTTTGGTAATGGCCGGCTGGCTGATGTACAGGATATCGGCAGCTCTGGAAAAGCTGAGGTGGGTGGCTACCTCAAAGAATACTTCGTGACTGTAACTAAGCACTGTTATTAAGTTATTGAATAACTCATGAACCAACAAACTTAAAAAAGGCGCAACCTTACCGGTTACGCCTTTTCGAGATCATTTAAACGAACTTTATTCATGGATCGCTACAATTGGTACGTGACTGTGATAGGCCAGTTTTTTGGTATGGCTGGTCTTGAACAGACTGGGAACAAATGACCGGTCTTTTGGCACAATAAAGATCAGATCGATATTTCTATCATCAACAAACTGGCTGATGGCGTCAAAGAAATCATACTGCCTGATGAAAGAAAACTCAGGTTTATAATCCTTGAACATGGTTTCCAGTTTTCTTCTTTCCGCCTTGTATTCATCGGTCAGTTCTACATAGTGTTCACTATCTACGTTCACGATATGCAGAACTGGTTTAAACAGGTCGAGGGTGGCGCGTACTGGCGCTACCGGAATAGTAGTTTCTACCTCTTTAAAGTCGCTGGCGAGCACAACATTTTTAATGGTGCGGTATTTTGCATCCGGAGGAACGATCAATACCGGGCAAACGCCTTCCTTGGCCATATCGAGGGTATTGCTACCCATAAAGATCTGTTCGAGGCGGGTGGCGCCGGTAATACCCATCACTACCATGTCAATGGCCTGGTGGCGTACATAGCGCGTTAAGGTTTCCACCAGGGAAGAACCTTTTTCCATTGCAAACTCGATGGGCGCCTGTGGCGCTACCGCCAGCAATTCTTCTTTTAACTGGCCCAGGGCCTGTGATAATATAACCCGGCGATCATCATCGTCCTCGGTAAGTGGCGTACCATCTGAACCACCTGTAATCTTATCAGACACATGAATTAATATGATCTTGGCATTTTGAATGTCTGCGGCCATTTGCGCAGCAAACATAGCTGCGTTCTTTGATGTGTCGGAGAAGTCAGTAGGTACAAGCAATTTCTTCATGTGTATTTGATTGTTTTTGGGAAGTTACAAATTAATGATCATTCAATAAAGAGGATCAATCGTTTGCAAAAAATTTCTACTATATGAGTGGCAAAATTGCATAAATTCGGCAATCGACAGGCGGCAGTCGGCAATCGGCAATCGTGAATAGCTCGCGAGTATTGAGATCAATGACCAATCTTGCACCGCCGGAAATTCATTGCCGATTGACGATTGCCGATTCACGAATAAATCCTCAAAGACTAATATGAAACAAATCAGCCTGTTATTTGCCAGTTTCTGGATGGTTGCTATTGCCGTATCTCAAACCGCTTCAGACATCTCGATCATTCCGCAGCCGGTTTCCCTTGAGAAAAAGGCCGCAAGCTTTGTTCTTAATAATCAAACCAAAATAGTGGCCGATGCTAAAAATACCGATTTGCAACGCGTTGCCGGTTATTTTACCAGCCAGGTAAAAAAGGCCACCGGTTTTACCCTGGCGCCGGCAGCGCCGGCGGTTAAAACCAATGTAATCAGTTTTATCCTGAACCGTAATGCCGATAAAAACCTAGGAAAAGAAGGCTATACGATTGATGTGTCTGCTGCCGGGGTGCGGGTTTCTGCCAACGACCCTGCCGGCTTGTTTTATGCGGTGCAAACTTTGGTCCAACTACTTCCCAAAGAAATAGAAAGCAAGTCGGTGGTAAAGAAAACCGCCTGGGTTATTCCCGGCGTGCATATTACCGATTACCCACGTTTTGCCTGGCGGGGTCTGATGTTTGATGTGGCGCGTCACTTCTTTACAAAAGAACAGGTAAAAGAGTACATCGACGAAATGGTGAAGTATAAATATAATTTACTGCACTTACACCTCACCGATGACCAGGGCTGGCGTATTGAAATAAAATCGCTGCCTAAATTAACCGAAGTAGGCGCCTGGCGGGTAGATAGAACCGGTACATTCGGCACCCTAACGCCGCCGGCAGAAAATGAACCCCGTACCTATGGCGGTTTTTATACGCAGGATGATATGAAGGAGCTGATAAAATATGCGGCTGACCGCTTTGTGAATATTCTCCCCGAAATAGATGTGCCCGGTCACAGCATGGCTGCAGTAGCCAGCTATCCTGAATTGTCGTGCACACCCGGTAATTACCATGTTAGTGCAGGCGAAAAATTCATGCAATGGACCGATACCGGGTTTTATGCGCTGGTTGATAATACCCTATGTCCCGCCAATGATAAAGTATATGATGTGCTGGATAAAGTGTTCACCGAAATAGCGCAGCTGTTCCCCTTTGAATACATTCATATGGGCGGTGATGAGTGCGCAAAGAATTTCTGGGAGAAAAGCGATGCCATAAAGCAGTTGATGCAAAAGGAAGGGTTAAAGGATATGCATGAAGTGCAAAGCTTTTTTGTAAAGAAAGTGGAGAAGATCATTGAAGCGAAAGGAAAGAAACTGATTGGCTGGGATGAGATCCTGGAAGGCGGCCTGGCGCCCAATGCAGCGGTTATGAGCTGGCGTGGTTCAAAGGGTGGGGCAGAAGCGGCTAAAATGCAGCATGATGTAGTGATGAGCCCTAATAATAATGTATACATTGACCTGATGCAGGGTGATGGCGCTATTGAGCCCCCGGTTTATAAAACGGTACGGTTAAAAAGCAGCTACCAGTTTGAACCGGTTCCCGAAGGTGTGGATCCTAAATATATCAAGGGCGGACAAGCCAACCTGTGGACAGAACAAATATATAATATGCGTCATGCGGAGTATATGACCTGGCCGCGCGCTTTTGCGGTGGCTGAATGTGTTTGGTCGCCTGCTGACAAAAAGAACTGGAACGACTTTATACGCCGGGTGGAAGACCACTTCGCGCGTTTTGATGTAGCCGAGGTCAAGTATGCGCCCAGCATGTATGATCCTATTTTTGATGTGAACAAAGAGGGGGATCTGCTGAAGGTAGATCTGAGCACTGAAATAGAAGGGCTGGATATTTATTACAGTTTTGATAATTCATTCCCCGATCGTTTTTATCCCAAATACACGCAGCCGGTGCTGGTGCCCAAAGATGCAAGTACCATGCGGGTGATTACGTACAGGCGCAAAGAACCTATTGGCCGTATGATAACAATGCCGGTGGCTACTTTGAAAGCAAGAGCTGATAAGAAAAAGTAATATGAAATTGCGCATAAGAAAAAGGCCTTCCCGATGCATCGGCAAGGCCTTTTTCTATTAAAATAAAATAGGAACGCCGGCCGTACTTTGTTTAATCCTTCACGTGTACATAGGCGTTCCCCTGGCAAGAAAATTTTTATAGCAGGATCGTATTTTTCACATTCTGTCTTTAACGTTCGGGCTTTTAAAACTAATGGCAAAATATTTTTTACTGTAATATTTAAGCCCGTGTTCCTGATGCTATTTTACATTGGCATTCAAGCTGTAACTTATGAAAAAATCACACCGCTTCTCCCGCATGCTTCAATGTTTTCACATACATTATTGAATCTTTAACACTCTTACTAAACTGAGGGCGCAACGGATTTATTGCGTGGCCTGTCAATTAAAAAGATCATCGACCCTGTATAACAAGGTGATGATTAACCGCTAAGCAAGTAAAGTGGTTTCTGCATCTTTTCTGTACATAGTTTAGGTTTAATCAATCATTACTGGTCTTCTCCCATTTCCAGCCAGGGAGAAGACCTTTATGGTTTTGTTAACAGTAATTCTACGGTAATAGGGGGTGTCGGGCATAATTTAGGTAGTGAAGTCGTGAAACGTGAAATGGAATTTTCCAACTGTTGGCTTGCTCGCGATTGTGCAAAATGTGGAATCCGGCAGAATAGCGAACCGAACGTTGAAGAGTGCGACGCAAGGATAGTTGAACAGGGAGGCTGACGTTGGCTACAAAATCTCAGACCGACTTCGCTCAGGGCCCTGGAACCGGAAAACGGATAACTAACGAACTAATAAACCAATAAACTAATAAACTCCTCTCCGCCAGCT